>JANYKU010000143.1 GCA_025358075.1 Ilumatobacteraceae bacterium | reverse complement strand
CCGAATGCCAGCAGCGCGGGGACGAGCAACAGGGCGCGCCGGATCGGTCGCGTGAGGTTGGTCACGGTGACTGCAACTGGGGCTCGTGGTCGGGCTCCCGCTCGGCCACCAGCTCCGATGCTGCGAGTCGATCTGCGGCGCGGCGACGACGATAGACACGTCGTACGAGTAGTCCCAACAGCACGACCAGCAACACCAGCAGAAGGGTGATGGGCGGAGCGAAGATGACGTCGGTTCCGGTGGGCGCCTTCACTGCGCCGACACCGGCAGCCCCGACCGGCGCGACCCGAACCTTCGTGAAGTCGACCATCAACGCCGAGACATCGGTGAGATCGGTGGTGAGGGCGACGTGCTCGCCGGGCAGCAGCTCGGTCAGCGCGGGGAGCTTGACCTTGCGCTCGCCGATCCCGAAGAGTCCGCTGATGGAAACGGTGACGGTGCCACCCAAACGAAGGTTGCCGCGGTTCTCGATGCGGTAGGTGACGTGCGCGGACCCACCGAATGGGTTCCGGTCGTGGTGGTACGTCGTGTGCACATCGGTCACCGCCAGTTCGGGATTCAGCGGGCCGCCGACCCGTACGTACATCCGAGTACCGGTACGCCGATCAAGCTTGACGACCGCGCCCGATGCGTCAGTGCTCGATGATTCGTTCGACGCGACGATCCCAGCGGCGTGATCGCCTGGCGTGGCGTCGCGCGGGATCTTGATGGTGACCGGAATGGTCACCTGCTTGCCGGGTGGCACCGTGACCAAGCCCTGTGAGATGGTCACCCAGGAGCCGGCATCAACGGGCTTCTTGTCGCCGGCGAGGAGGTCGAACTGTCCTTGCTCGTTGTTGAACGCGTCGGTCGCATACACGTGGAACGTCAGCTGCACGTTGCCAAAGTTGAAGACGGTCACTGCGTCCTGGATGACTGCGCCCGGGTCGGACTCGTATGAGAGGTTCGCCCGGTTGCCCGCCTGGCTCGGATCTGTTGATCCGGCGGGTGACAGCGCCCAACTCTCCACGAACTCCCCTGGCGTTGTATCGCCGGATTGCGACGGGTCGCTGCGTGGCGACGTGTCGTCGGGCGCCGTCGCCGGTGTGGTTGGCGGCGTGGTGGCGGCTGCGAGATTCGCCGACGCTCCAGACGCGAGAAGAGCCACCGCGAAGATGGTGGCTCGGAGGACGAGGGATCGTCTGGTCTTCATGTGATGGTCGTTGCCTTCCGGCCGGGAACGCCGTAGGTGGTATGGGACAGCCGAAGCCATCCCATACCACCGACAGGTGTGTTTGATGTGTGTTGTCGTACCGGATCAGACAGCGGTGAAGGTGAGCGTTCCGGTGTAGGTGCCGTTCTTGGCGGTCAACGGGATCAGCAGCTTGAGCCGAGAGTCGAGCGTGGCGATGCCGAGGCCGTGGCCGGCTGCAGCCGAGGCCAACACCTTGGCGGTGCCGAGCCCGGCGGTCCCAGCGGTGCCGGTCGGAGCAACCGACGCGCCAGGGGTGGCGACCTGGGTGTAGCCGTCGAACGTCATGCCCGAGACGGAGGTCACCTGCGGCGACCAACCAAGGTAGTTGCCGCTGAACGTGCTGCCCGTGCCATTCGAGAACGGGCTCATGGTGCCGTTGACGGTCCACAGCGTGTCGGAGTCACGGGTATCGACCAGGGTCACCTGGTTGATGCGTCCCGATGCTTCGAAGTACTGACCGGCGAAGACGCCGGCGGTGATCAACTTGCCGATGCCGAGGTTGACGCCACAGTGGGTCGGGTAGTTCGCGTTCGGCACACCATTGGCATCAACCGGGTACGGGTACTGCGGGAACAGCGGGTCGCCGGCACCACCGGTGAGGGTTGGTGCAGTTCCGCCTGCCGGAGTACCAGCAACCGCGGTCAGGGCCGGGAGCGCCGTCATGCCTGTCGGGGCCTCCGCCGGCAGTGCGCCGAAGACGCCGCAACGCTGTGTGAGCACCAAGTTACCGACGGGACGAACCACGGTGATGTCCTGGATGATCACTGTCGCGCCGAACGGTGTGGCAGTGATCGACGCCGGCGTACCGGTGTCGGGAGCAGCGTAGGTCGCCGTCACCGTGAAGGTGTACAGCGTGCCGGCCGTGAGGCCCGTCGCGGTGTAGGTGAGAACACCGGCGCCGACAGTGAAGGGACCGCCGACGTTCGGGCTCAGGCTGATGCTGTACCCAGTGGGTGCAGGACCGGTCGCTGGCGCAAGCCACGTGAGTGCGACCTGACCCGTGCCGGGGGCAGCAGCCAGGTTCTGAACCGGGGGCTGGGCTGCGAGAGCCGGGGTGCCGTTGACGGTGTTCGATGCCGGGCTGTTACCGACGGTGTTGGTGGCGACCAGCGACACCGCGTACGAGGTGCCGTTGACCAAACCCGTGAGGGTGAACGTCGTGGCAGCAGCCGCGAGCGGCAGTGTCACTGTCGTGCCAGCCGTCGGCACTGCCGTCACCGTGTAGCCGGTGACCGCTGGTGCTGCGGCAGCTTCGGTGAAGGTGCCGGCCAGCGTTCCGTTACCGGGCGTCAGCGGCGAGTTCAGCACCGGCGCTGCCGGCACTGCACCGAAGGAGTAGGCGAAGCCGGCTGCGTTGTTCACCGTGATCGGTGCGGTCCAGAAGCTCGTCGTGACACCGGTGAGGGTGCAGGCGAAACCGATGTTGTAGGCACCGTTCGGGAAGAACGCCGCAGGGAACCCGCCGAAGGCGAACGTCGGGATGCCCGTGAGCAACGCCGTGCCCACCGAGGTGGTCTGGTTGACGATCGGCGTGTTGGCGGCCGACAACAGCGGAGCTGTGACGGCGCCGGCAACTGCCGACGGTCCGGCAGCGGTGTAGGTGAGGGTGCCGACGTCGACCGAAGCGGACGCGATGAACGTCTGCCAACGGTAGCCACCGGTCGCCGAGTCACCTGCGCACGCCGCACCAGCGGGTGGGGTCAAGGTGATCGAGGTTGCTCCGGTGCCGGTCAACGGTGCCACCGTGACAGCACCCGATGAGGCGCTGCCGGGCGGTAACGCCGAAGCGCTTGCCGAGATCAGGCCGACCGAGGCAGCGGCTACTGCCGCCGCCACGGCTACGACCCGAGTGAATTTGCTACGCATGAAGTGGTTCCTTTCAAGGGTGGGTGAAGTTGCGTGCATTAACTTGGTGTGCAGACGCCGCATCAGAACTGGCCGACGATGAGGCTGCCCTTGGTGGTGGTGGAGCCGCAGTTGGCACCCAGGGAGAGGAATCCGAACGCCTGGATCGTGCTGGTCGCCGAGCAGATCGACGAGGTGCTACCGACGAACAGGCTCTTCAGGTCGTCGTTGCCGAACAAGCTGGTGATGACCGCCGTATCGAACACGTTGTAGACGTTGCGACCAAAGGTGGCGTCGCCGTAGAACGTGGCACTGGGCACGAGGTTCGGTGCAGCACCGCTGACGGGAGCGCCGAGGTTGACACCGGATCCGTTGTCGCTGATCGAGCCGAGAAGGACTGTGGCCGGCGGCTGGCCGGTAGCGACCAGGTTCGACTTGGCGGTGAACGAAGCAGCAGAGAAGCCGACGATCACTTCCGAGCCCGCTGGCACGAGGTCACCGCGTGTCTTCAACGCAGTACCGTCGTTTTCCTCGAGGCGGCCGCCGAGTGTGTTCACGACGAGGCCGTTGCACTGGGTCGTCGCTGTCGCTTCCTAGGCCGCGGTCGCCGTGGTGACCGTGTTCCAGAAGCCGTACGTACCCGAGCCGAGCTGGATGCCACACGGGATGATGTTCACGCCGCCGATGACGGTCGGGCCGGTGGTGAACAGCGTGGTCAACTGTGCCCGAGTGAGCGAGGTGACGGCGGCGCCGCCGGACGCACGGTAGTAAGCGAAGCTCACGCCGTCACGGCCGAATGGAACGTAGGTCAGTGCCGTGCCGAGGTCACCGCCGGCTGGACCGGCCGATGAGCGAGCGAACTGGATCAGACCGGACGTGTCCGTCAATCCGCCGCACAGAACCGGTGCAACGGTGTTGCCGTACTTCGTGCCGTCGATCGCCCGGCTGAGAGCCTTGCGTCCCGCCGTCGAACCGTTGGGGCGGTCGAACGTCGGCGCTCCAGGCTTCGGCGTGATGCAGGTGCCGGTGACGCCCGCGGGCGGTATGGCATCGAAGGAGATGACCTGCCGCTGACCTGACGCGACGCTGCTCTGGACCGGCACGTAGTTGATGCCGTTGGTGGTTCCGGAGAACGCGTTCATCACGTCCTGGATCGTGTCGGAGCCGACGCCGACGGCAGCGGTGAGCTGCTTCGGGTCAGCGTTGGCTGACCCGACTACGGCAGAACCGAGGAAGGCGGTGATTGCGAGGCTCAGAGCCAGTCGCTTCGCGGTGGTGGATTTCATCATGGTGGTTGTGGTGGTCCCTTCAAGTGACGGAGCGCCCGGGTCCGCCCGAGCGAGGGTGATGGTGACAGGCCCACCTGTCGCGAAGTTGGCCCACAGATGAACGCCGGATGGCTTCGTCAAGGATTCTTCAAGAGGACACGCTGCGGTTATCCGAAACGTCCCGTCACGTAGTCGTTGGTCCGCGGATCTTGCGGCGATCCGAACATCGAAGAGGTGGGACCGTGCTCGACGATGACGCCCGGAGTGCCCTGCTCGGCCAAGAAGAACGCACATCGGTTCGACACGCGGTTGGCCTGTTGCATGTTGTGCGTGACGATCACGATCGTCACCTCCGAGACCAGTTCCATCACCGTCTCTTCGATCCTGCGGGTGGACGTCGGGTCGAGGGCCGAGCACGGCTCGTCCATCAGCAACACTCGGGGTCGGATCGCCAAGGCACGGGCGATGCACAAGCGTTGCTGCTGACCCCCGGACAACCCGCCACCGGGTTGCCGGAGGCGATCATTGACCTCTTTCCACAAGCCTGCCTTGGTGAGACACGACTCGACGATCTCGTCCTTGACTTCCGAGCTCGCCTTGACACCGGTGAGGCGAAGGCTGGCCAACACGTTGTCGTAGATCGACATCGCCGGGAACGGGTTCGGCTTCTGGAACACCATCCCGATCTCGCGGCGGGCGTCAGTCAGTTTGCGATTCGGGTCGTAGATGTCATGGCCATCGAGCAGCACCTCGCCGGCCAGCGAAGCCGACGGGATCATCTCGTGCATGCGGTTGAGGATTCGGAGGAACGTCGACTTGCCACAGCCTGACGGGCCGATCAGTGCGGTCACTTCACCGGCGCGCATCTCGAGTGACACCCGGTCGAGGACCTGATGCGAACCGAACCATGCCGAGATGTTGCGGGCGTCGATCCCGGTCAACGTGGACGTCTTGGACATCAAGTCGGCCGCAGTCCGATGTTGGTGGCGCACGTGACGCGAAGCGTGTACGTCGGGCGCGGGCGGAGCAGTGAGCGGGATCTCCAGGGTGGGAGGAGCAGCCCACGGTTGAATGGAGCCGGAGCCTTGCTGATAGCGGACTTCGACGCCGGGGAGCATCGACAGCACGCGGCGGAACTCGCCGAGCCGATCGGACGGCATCCTGACGCCGAAGTCGGAGACGCCGGGAACGACGAAGATCGTCCACGCCGCGTCGGCACCATGAATCACTGCCTGGAGATCGGTGACGAGCCAAGCCCAGGCAATCTCGCCATCCGTGGCCGCAACCCGCTTGTCGGTCACGGTCACCGTGGCCTTGTGAACGTCGGACACCACGGCGTCGGGCCCGAGCGCGTCTCCACTGACGAGCTGCACCACGGTGGCACCAGGGAACGAGCCGAGTTCGACCTCGGAATGGTGGCCGCCGCGCGCAGCGGCCGTGAACGTCTGCGTCGAGTCGGTATTCACAACAGTTGGCTCCTCGGTGGTCACAACAGATTGGGCAGGAGGCGGACGGCCTCTCCGGAGGCGAAGAGACCGACGAGCATCAGCGGCGGCAAGAAGACGACCCATGCCTGGGCCCGACCCCAACGATGCCAAGCCCACACCGCCCCGAGGGTCAGAACGATCAGGGCCTGAAGCCAAAGCGCGAGCGTCCACAGCGTTCGCGAGTCGCCCGCCATCAACTTCTCCTCCGCCGGCAGACCGGACGCATCGAGCACGCGGGCGGGACCGACGGCGGCCTTGCCGTGGAGATCGGCGTCAACCCGAACGACTCCGTTGGGGAAGTACGCCGTACCTGTCGCGGTGATCAGCAGCAGTCGAGCCGCCCCCGCGGCGAGCGGCGCGGGAGCGGGGTCGCCCTCGTGGCGTACCCCGAGAACCCGGAACTCGAAGACGCCCTGGCCGGTCGTCACCTTGATCACGTCACCCTTGCTCAATTCGTCGATGCGCGAGAAGGGTCCGCCGAAGGCGGCGCGGCGGCCGTACACCAGACTGGAGCCCACTTGGCCCGGCAGCGGCGTGTCGCGTCGGTGGCCCGGTCCATGGAACAACGCACCCGACGTCGTCCCTTCACCAACGACCTGCCGGACGCCGATCGAAGGGATCTCCAAAAACGCGACCGGTGTTCCGATCCGTAGCAGCCGGCCGTCGGAGTCAGTGGGCCCGATCGGGGCAGTGCCCCGGGCGAGGTCGGACCGGAAGCGGTCGAAGGCGCGGTGCTGGGCCGCCGATTGCTGCGGCGAACTGATCAGAACGAGCTGGATCAGCAGCGTCGCCGACACGACGAGCAGCAGCACCAGGGCAGCGCGAATGAGTTGAAGGCGCGGGCTGATCGGCGGCACCTCGACCCGAGCTGTCGCCGGCAAGAAGTCGGGGTCGGGTTCCCGCTCGTCGGGCACAGGTGTTGCTGACCGCTCAATGGTTGCGGTCATCGGTCGTGCGGCGGGAGCACCCGCACTGGGCGTCCGAGCATGATGGCCATCCGTCCGAACACCAGCAACAGGATCGCCCACAGGACGACCGGCAGTGGCGACGAGCCGGTGTTGGCCAGGTTGCTGCCGGACCCAGTCGCTGCTGACGCCAACGATCGAACGGCTGTCGTCGTGGTCGATGAAGACGTGGTGGTCGACGATGAGATTGTCGTGGCCTTCACGGTCGTGGTCGTCGACGATGAGCTCGACGAAGACGAAGACGAAGACGGGGACGAGGACGAAGACGAGGACGAAGACGAAGACGACGATGAAGTCGTCGTTCCGGCGACCACCGTCCAAGTGAGGCCATTGGCGTCAGCACCGAAGGTCATCTGCACGTTCCAGTACCTGTCCTCCTGGGTGGACGACGCCACTCCGAGCGTGCACGCCAGCCCAAGGTTGTAGGTACCGGCCGGCACCACCGCCGGACCATTAGTGCCAAAGGCTGCGAACGCAAACGGCGGAAGCCCGGTGAGCTGACCCGTTGATACGGCCGTCGTCGCGTTGACGAACGGGCTGTTCCCCGTGCTGCCGTACAGCGGCTGCCTCAAGCTGGCCCCGGTGCCGGTCGGAGTGGGACCAGTGGCGTCCCACTGAAGCGTGCCGGGGTCGACACTGGCCGGCACGATGTAACTGTTCACCCGATACCCACCCGTCGCGCTGTCTCCCTTGCACGCCGCCCCGGCCGGTGGTACCAAAGCGAACGGCGTGGCCTGCACGCCACTGGTGAGTGGCTGACCGGCGGATGGATCGGGTGGCGGTACCTGCACCAGCACGGACCCAGCGTTCGCGCCGGCCGCCGAGGCATGCGGGCCAGACCCGAGGCTCACCAGGAGCATCGCCGCCGAGACGACGATGCCGGCGCGTGCAACGCTGCGCGCGGCACGACGCCGTCGAGTGGTGAGTTGGATCATTTCGTCTCCGTAGGAATGGTGGTCGGTGAATCAGTCGTTGTTCGGACGATTGATTCGCTCACCACCTCCAGATCCTCATCATCGAACCGGAGTTGCCGTGATGCGGCGAGTGATCGTCATGCGGCTTTTGGCAACGCCCATCGGAATGAGGATGTCCATGGCGCTCGCCTGGCCGCGCATGGCAATCGTCGTCGCGTGGGATCGTCGTGGTCGTCGCATGAGGTGCGGTCGTCGTAGTCGCAGGCGATGTCGTCGTAGTCGCAGGCGACGTCGTCGTTGTGGGCATCGTCGTACTCGTCGACGTCGTTGAAGTCGACGTAGATGTCGAAGTCGATGTACTCGTCGAAGTCGACGTACTCGTCGAAGTCGTGGGTGCCGTCGTCGTGCTGGTCGTGGTCGTCGTACTGGTCGTGGTCGTCGTGGGCGGTGGCGGCGTACCGACGATCCACGTGAGGCCATTGGCGTCAGCGGCGAACGTCATCTGCACGTTCCAGTACTTGTCCTCTTGGGTGGACGACGCCGCCCCGAGCGTGCACGCCAGCCCGAGGTTGTACGTACCGGCCGGCACCACCGTCGGACCAGAGGCGCCGAAGGCTCCAAATGAGAATGGCGGAAGCCCGGTGAGCTGACCCGTCGAGACGGCCGTCGTGACGTTGACGAACGGGGTGTTCGACGAACTGAACATCGGCTGCCTCAAGCTGGCGCCGGTGCCCGATGGGATCGGACCGGTGGCGTCCCACTGAAGCGTGCCGGGGTCGACGCTGGCCGGCACGATGTAGCTGTTGACCCGGTACCCGCCGGTGGCGCTGTCACCCGTGCATGCCGCACCGGGCGGTGGTACCAATGCGAATGGAGTGGTCTGGACGCCGCTGAGCAGTGGCTGGCCGGCACTGGGATCGGGTGGCGGCACCTGGACCGACAACGTTCCGGCGTTCGTGCCGGCCGCGGATACATGGATGCCGGACCGAGCCGCCGACACGACGGTCACGGTGAGCACCGCAGCCGCGAGGACGGCGCTGGCTCGGACGAGGTCACGAGCGAAACGAGGCTGCCTTGGGTTGGGAATGGTGGTCATTGCGGCTCCTTTGAAAAGGTGATGGTCGTGCGGTGGTTGCGGGTGTTGGCCTTGCGGGTGTTGCGACGCCAGAAGAACCAGCCGAGAACGGCAGCGCCGATGACGCCGGCGGCGGCGGGAATGATCCACAGGCTGGAGCCGTGGCTCGAGTCGTTGATCGCGTTCGCGGACACACTGGCGAGGCGCCAGACGAGCTGGCCGGGCTTGTCGCTCGGCGTCGCAGTCAGCAAGAGCTCGGTGTCCCAGTACTTCGCCGTCTCGCGGAACAAGGTGCAGGCGATCCCGACGCGATAGGTACCACTGGGCAAGGTGCCCGGCGGGAAGACGGCAAAGCTGAGCGGCGGGATGGCGGGGATCACGCCCGGTTGGCCGGGAGCGAGGTTCTCTTGGGTGAGACTGTTGATCAGCGGATGGGTCTGCACGTCGTACAGCGCATATCGTCCGTCACCGGCAGGAGCGACGGACGTGTACTTGAAGGTCACGGGATCATCGGTCGCCGGCACGACGAAGCTCTGCACCCGCCACTGATCGTTGGCGCTATCGCCCGGGCAGGCTGCTCCGGTCGGCAGCCGCAGACTGAACTTCGTTGCGCTCCCGCCGTGGGTGAGCTCGTGGGACCCGTCACCGCTGTCGACCACCACAACATCGCCCGAGCGGACGGGTGCGGCGACGGTTGCGAGTGTGATCGGAGCGCCGAACGACAAGCCAACGGCCACGATCGTGGTCGCCGCCAATGCGTATCGCCAGTGGCGTTGCGTGAGTGCGGGAAGGACGCGCGTCATCTCACTCGTCCCCGATCTCGCCCAGGTCGACGGCGTCATCGGGCCCGCCCCCGCGCCTGCGGCGGGGGCGCTTGGTCAGCTCCAGCGCGCCGAGCGCCGAACCCAGCGCGACTACCCCGACTCCGGGCACCGCGAAGCGACTGCCGGCCACCTCGAAACCAGGGGTGAGAATCGTCGTCGTGGTCGTCGCCGGAGTGGTGGTGGTCGGAGGTGACGTGGTGGTCGGCGGCGACGTGGTGGTCGGGACAGTGGTGGTGGTGGTCGTCGCCGCGGTCGTCGTCGTCGTGGTGCGCGGCTTGGGCCGCGGTCGCACGACAGGCGGTGAGCTCGCCTCCGTTGTCGGCACCTCCGTTGTTGTCGTGACCTCCGTCGTTGTGGTGACCACAGGTATCGACGCCATCGTGCGCACCAGGTTCGCCGCCGCCGTCGCCCGGGCCTTCAACGCCGCGGAAAGCGGTGCGTACCCCTGCGGTAGCTGCCCGAGTGCCAAACCGGGTACCTGCCCCGGTCCGGCGGCGTAGTCGATGAAGGCCGCGTACTCCGTCCGCGCCGTGGTGTCGAGGGCGAGTGGGGCGATCGCGGCGTAGGTGATGGTCGTCAGCGGGTAGGCCCCGGGCGCAGATGCCGTCGGGGTCGGTTCGACCACTGCCGGCTCCGTGCGGGAGGCCATCGAGGCAATGCCAGCGTCGAGGCCAGCCGCGTCGGGAGCCACGAACACACGATCAGGCGCGTTGTCACCGGCCCGACTCAGGCGGGCCACCTGCAGCCCATATTGGGCGGCCGACGGAGTGTCGGTGAGTGCCAGCATTCCTCGCCGACCGAGGTACTGGGGCGGCTCGCGAGTCCAGACATCGCTGGATGATTGGGCGAACGGGTCCGGGTCGATCTTTGCGCCGTCGGAAGCGACACGCGTGGTCTGAGCTGTCTCGGCGAAGCTCCGCTTGTAGGGCATCCAGTCGGTGCCGCAGAGCGGCGGGGGTACGGCGATCGGCCCGATCGCCGGGGACTGGAAGCAGTACGGGTCGGCCTTCGGGAACGAGTTCGGCAACGGGTCGGCGAACGCGAGACCTGTCGAATTGACGGCTGCGGTGGTGGCGTAGACCGGGTTGACCTTCATGCCCCACGCGTCGGGCTGGCCGTCAAGCCAGGCGCGTGCTTCCGGGTCGGCGAGCACCCACTCCCACACTTGCTGGGCGGCGTCGGAGTTGCCTTCCGGCAGCTGTAGGCCGCTGAAGTCGCGGCTGTCGTTGGTCTTGAGGAGCGCGAACTCGGGGTTGAACTGCAAGAAGTCAGGATCAACACCTACGTTCAGCGGGTTACCCGTCAACCAGGCGTAGCCCGGTGGCTGCTGGCTGTTGATGAATTGGCCGCGATACGACTGGGTGAGCAACTTGGCCACCAGACGCGGCGTCAGGTTGAGGTCGGCGACCCGCACGCCGGCCAGCTGCAGCTCCTCCGGGGGCGCAGCGTCTAACGGGTAGCGTTCGATGTTGAACCCGACGACGAGCCCCGACGCGGAGATCGGGGCGTAGACGACCGGGTTTGCCGGGTCGACCGAAGTCGCCGTCATCGGTTGTGAGACGACCACCATTCCTGGCGAGCCGGGCGCCTTCGACACGAGCTGCTGGCGGGCTGAGCCGTCGGGCACTGGGGCATAGGAGTAGGGCGGCAGATCACCGCGAGCGCACAACGACGGCTGCCAGTTGGCGATCGCTGGATAGGCCAGTTCCGACCCGGAGATCCTGCGCTCGTTGGCGCCCAGGGTGCACGGCGAATCGACCGGGTTGAAGCTGATCGGGATGGCGATGCGGTGCTGCCACGCTGTGGGCGACACCGGCGAGGTGACGACACCGGTCTGATCGGCAATCGACCCTTCCCATGGAGTACCAACGTTCTCGTCGGCGGGCGTCCCTCTCGGCACGACGACGATCCAGCACTGGGGGATCTTCTTGCCGCCTCCGGCGACCGGCTGCGTCTGCTGCCCGCAGCCCAGCCCCGAGGACTGGACACCGGTGAGCACCTCGAGCAACTCGGCGCCCTTGCCATCGGGACCGGTCGCAGCCCCGGCGATCTCGTTGGTGGTGATTTCGTTGAAATACGGATTCAACCAGAAGTTCCCACCGACCACCGCAGGGTTGAACGTCGGGTCAGTTTGGATGTTGACGACCGTGCCGTTGACCGCCCGGAATGGAAGCCACACGTTGGTGTCGCGTGTGTCGAGGACCCCGACGTGTGGATCGAAGTTCGACCAATCCGACCGGGAGATCACACGGCCGAGGGTGAACCCGGCCGGGTACAGTGCGCCAGGCACGCCTCCGTACGTTCCGGCAACGGCGCCCTGCTCGCACTGCTCGGGTGGCGGGCCTGGGTTCCCGGGTACGGAACCGTCGTCGTCGCCCCAGCACTCCATGATCTGCAGGAACTGGCTGAAGAAGCGGCTGGTCGCCGAGGTCGTGGGCTGGCCGCCTGTCCAGGTGATCGACACCGCCTGGTCGGTCAGCTTGCCGGTCTGGTTGACCGTGATCGCCAGGTCGGCGAATGTTCCCCGGCCGTGGACGGTGACCTGCGAATCGGTCGCCGGCAGCGCGGTGTCGGTGCCCTGGCTCCCGGGAACCGGTGCGGCTCGGGCACCCGATGTCGCCAGCACCGTGACCGCAACGATGGCGAGCGGGCCGAGGAGCCAGGTGGGGTGGGCCATCTTTCGGATCGTCACGCCGGCGCCTTGTTCGAGAGGTGCCGCCACGCCACCGCGGGTGCCAGTACGAGGCCGATGGTCAAGACGACGATCAGCAGCATCAGCGCCAACGACGTGTTCCAGCCGGACGACTGTGGCAGGACCGCCGACGCGACAGGGCTGACAGCCGCGGGGGCTGCAGCCGCCGGAGCCGGCGCGCCGGACGCCGCGGGGCACGTGCCTGAATCGGGGTCACAGTTCTGACCAGTCGGGACAAGGAGGACGGGGACGAACGCTTTGCTTCCACTTCCGTTCGGCGACGCATTGCCTCCAGCGGGAGTCGTGGTCGTTGGCGCGCCGCCGGCGGCAGGAGCCCCGTTCGCCGCCGGAGTCCCGTTCGCCGCCGGAGTCCCGTTGGCCGCGGGAGTCCCCTCACCACTGGGCGCCGCCGCGGGAGTGCCATCACCAGTGGGCGTCGCCGCTGGAGTCGCGTCACCAGTAGGCGCGGCCACAGGAATCTGAGCGGATGCGAGGATGGCCGTCGGGACGTTCGACACGCCGGCCGTCCCGTCGGGGCATTGGTACGCACCCTGTTGGTCGCACGCCTGTGGCTTCGGGGCGGTGTCGGCGAGGAGGTTCGACCCGTCGGGCGAGAACGTCGGGTTGTGGCATGTCGTGACGTCGATGTCCTTCACGACGACACCAGGGATCTTGCGAATCTGGTCGAAACCCGCTTGGACGAGGTTGATCGGAAGCGGTGAGTAGCCGAGCGAAGCCGAGTCTTGCTGCGCCTCGCACATGGCGTAGTACGTGAACGCGCCGAGGGTCTGACCTTTGTCCGTGTTGAACTGACCGGCCACCGTCGTCGGCAAGATGAAGTAGGAGTACGACGAGAGTGGGTAGTTCCTCGAGTCCGTGTCGTTGTAGACGCCGTCGAGCTGTTGGGTGAGGTACACCGCGGGGTCGGTGGCGTCGGTGTTGATCTTCGCCTGCAGCAGTGAGACGGCGACGTTCTGGGGTGTCGGCTCGGTGTAGTAGCCGGCTTTGTTGAGCAACTTGACGACCGGGAACTGCGACCCCAACGCGTAGGAGTAGTTCACGTAGCCGATCGCCCCCTCGGCGAAGCCCTGACTGACGTAGCCGGCGATGCCGAGGTCGCCTGACTGGGCGATCATTCCGCTGATGGTCGGGTAGAACGACGTGTAGCCGCAGGCCGGCGCCTTGCCGGCCCGGTTGCAGAAGTCGTTCCAGATGTCGGGGTACTGGCTGATCATCCACATCGTGAACTGGGCGCTCGACCCAGAGCCGTCGGATCGCACGACCGGGACGATGGTCCGAGCAGGCATGACCAGACCCGGGTTGTCGGCTTGGATCGCCGGGTCGTTCCACATCGTGATGGTCCCGGTGAAGATCTTGCTGATGTTCTGACCAGAAAGGCGCAGGTTGGTGACCCGCTTGCCGTTGATCTGCAGGTTGTACATGAACGATGTGCCACCGGCGACAACAGGGATGTACGCGTAGCTATTTGGTGCAGGCTTCTCGGGAGCCGACCCGTCTTCCGGATTCAACTGGAACGGGATGTCGGATGCGGCGAAGTCGACCGTGCCGTTCAAGAAGTTCTTCCGTCCGGCTGTAGAGCCGCTGGGGTTGTAGTCGACGGTGATGCCGAACTTGCGAACGTTGACGCGCATGGCGTCGATTGCGTTCGCTGCCCACGACGAGCCCTCACCCGAGATGCGCTGGTAGCTCCGGGCCGTCGCGCTCGGCGGCGCACCGATGCAGAGGCAGAGGGCGAATCCCAAGGTCAGCAGTGCGGCGACAACAACCGATCGGCGGCGCGTCGAATGATGCCGATCGATCATGCCCGCACCCCGTGATGTCGAGCCTGCATCCGTCGCAGGTCCCGGGCCGAGCGTGTCATCGCGCCGCGGGCCTGGCGCTTCGAGAGTCGCCCGGCGGGGCGACCGCCGATGAACCGGGCAAGGGTGAACAGCACCAGCACGAGGATCATCAACACCGCTGCGGTGGCGAAGCCGCGGGCGACCTGCGTTGGCAGCGGCGACCGGACCAGTTCGAAGGCGGCGAGTGGGAGCGAGACCATCGGACCCTTGGTCGGGTTGAGGTTCATCGTCGAGGTGAACCCGGCAGTCAGCAGCACCGGAGCCGTCTCTCCCACGCCCCGGGCTACGCCGAGGATCACGGCAGTCGTGAGGCCCGATCGCGCAGTCGGCAGCAAAACGTGCCAGACGGTCCTCCACTGTGAGGCTCCCAGGGCCGCCGATGCCTCGCGCAGGCTGCCCGGCACGAGCCGCAGGACCACGTCTGCCGAGCGGATGATGATCGGCAGCATCATGATGCTCACGGCGATCGACGCGGCCAGACCGGAGCGCTCGAACCCGAGGATCAGGATCCACGTGGCGAAGATGAACAGGCCGGCCAGGATCGACGGGAGCGCGGTCATCGCGGTCACGACGGTGCGCACCAGTGCGGCGGCTCGACCACGTGTCTCGTTGAGGTACACCGAGCACGCGACACCGAGCGGCACCGTGAAGACGAGCGCCAACGCGGTCATGAGAAGCGTTCCGACGATGGCGTGGGCGATGCCACCCTTCGACAGGGGGTCGAGCGGGCCCGTACGACTGAGATCTTGGAGGTACGTGTTGGTCTTCGGTAGCGCCGTTCGCCCGCGCCACAGCGTGAAGATGATGACCGAGAACAACGCCGCGAACGCCAACAATGCTGCAGAGGCGAGCAACGCGCTCATGACCTTGTCGACCACGGCCGGCCGATCCTCGGTGAGCGCCACCAGCACGGCGTACGTGGCGAGGAACACCACAAAGCCCACCGTGACGAACCCCAACTGCCCATCCAGCGGGGTGAGCCGGCCGAAGACCAACAGGGTGGTGCACAGGGCACTGAAGCCGGCGCCGACCATGAGCATCACGTCGTGGCGTGAGACCCGCCGGGTGACTCGCCGCTGCTGCGGCGAGCTGAGCGGGCCGAGTGGTTTCGGGATCACCGTCGCTGCGCCGGCACCGTCGAGTCGTCGCTCGGCCAGCGGTGCGGTGCGACGTTGCCGTGTCTCCTCAGTCACGGGCTCCTCGGTCACGATGTTGGGGGTCATGCTTCGCTGCTCGCTCCTGAGCGCGACCGGGCCACGAACCACGACGCGGTGGAGTTGACGACGAGTGTTACGGCGAACAACGCGAGGCCGGCGGCGAACAACGCCGACAGCCCGACACCACCGGTCTCGTTGTAGCGCGACGCGATCAAGTACGACACCGAGTTCCCTCCGGCTTGGAGGATGTGGAAGTTGATGTTGAAACTCGGCGAGAGGATCAGCAGCACGGCGATCGTCTCGCCCAACGCACGTCCGAGGCCGAGCATCGAGCCGCCGATGATGCCGCCGCGGCCGAATGGCAGCGCGACGACGCGGATCATCCCCCAACGGGTCGACCCGAGGGCGAACGCGCCCTCGCGCTCGCCAACCGGGACTTGCGAGAAGACCTCGCGCATCACGACGCACTGGATCGGCATGACCATCATCGCCACCACCACCCCGGCGATGAAGATGGACGCGGTGTAGACGGTGGCGCTCGCCAATGGGCTGTTCGGATCGGCACCCGCCACCTTGAACAACGGGATCCACCCGAACCACGTGTTGATCCAGCGGGACAGGCCGACGATCTGGCCCTCCAGAAGGAACAGTCCCCACAGGCCATACACCACGCTCGGTACCGCGGCCATGAGGTCGACGAGGGCGATGAGCGCCGACCGCAGCCAGTTCGGCGCGACTTCAGTGATGAACAGCGCTGTCCCGAGCGAGATCGGGAAGGCGACGGCGACGGCGACGGCGGCGATCAGCACCGTGCCGAGGAGCACGGCCGAGATGCCGAACTTGCCCCGGTCGGTTTCCCACTCGGCGGTGACGAGGAACGACCAGATACCGGTGACCCTGAGGGCTTGCGCCGCCTGGATGGCGAGGAACAGCCCGACCGCCACCATGATCGACAACACGACGAGCCCGCTGAACGAGACGCCCCCGAAGAAGGCGCGGTCACCGCGACTTCGACGAACCTGCAGCCCGCGCGGCTGCGGGGTGGCGTCGTGGACGTCGGGGGCGACGTCGATGGTGGTGGTCACGTCTCAGGCCAGCCACGCAACGAGCACTACGACCACGATCATCATCGCCAGCCCCAGCAGGAACACGTCGGGATGTAGGGCATGGGTCCAGAACGATCGTCTCGCCGGCGCCTGAGTCCTCGACGGCGGCAAGGCCGCGGCGCGCTCCTCGAGAACAGTGGCCAGCACGGTGGAGAACACCCGCGCAAACGCATCGGCGTCGATGACGACGTTGATCGGCGGCAGCGCCGGCACGAACTGCGTCGAGACTTCCATGGCGGTCTGTTGCCGACTGGTCGGGACGACGGTCACGACTTCTGCCGCTGCCGGCTGGACCGGCTCGGATACGTCGGCAACGATCGCTGACGCCTCGCGATGCGCCGCGGCAATCGCCGCCGCCGCGTCGGCTCTCGCCTGTGCGAGTGTCTCGTCGAGCGAGCGGCGACGCTCCTCCATCAGCGGCTCGACGCGCGCCCGCAGCTCGGCGAGTGCGGCATCGGGGTCGATCCCGGCGCCTGCTGCTTCAGCGGCGGCTGCCTCTTGGAGCGACACTCGCAGCTGCAGCGTCAGCAGCGCGATGCCAACCCGAGCCGGCACCGCGGTGCTCGGTGGTGGTAGCAGCGGCAGTGGATTCGCCACGACGTTCACGGTCTCCGAGACAGGCGACTCGGTGGCGCCAGAGAGAGTTTCACTCGGCATCGTTCACACCTGGCCGATACGCGTTCAACACTCCTACGGTTGGGCCCGGCGCCAGCTGACGAGCCTCAGCCCGGATCCGTTCGACCTCGGACTGGGCGGCCGATCGAACCATCGCGAGGGTCATCTCGTGCTCCCGTTCCATCTCGGCGACGGCGTCCCGCGAGGCGATGAGCTCCATGCGCAACACCGTTCGAACGTCAGCCTCACGGGCTGCAAGACGCTCTTTCGCGGAGTCGGCCCGCGCCTTGGCGGTCACAACCTCAGCCTCCAGCCGCGCCAGTTCCCCTTCGGGTTCGTCCAGCGGCGGATGGGGCCAACGATCGACGAAAGCCAGCGTTGCACGCGACTGGGCCGCTCGGCGGGGCAACGTCGCGGGAGCAACCCAGGCGCCGTTCAGCGACGTACCGTTCAGCGACGTACCGTTCAGCGCGACCATGACGCCGTCACCGGATCCAGGCCATGAGAACCACGAGCGCGGATGTAACGACCGTCATCGGCAACAACACGTGCGCCGCGATCGGCCCGAAGAGAGGGCGCCCAACGGTCTGGCGAGGCGGCGTAGCGCGGGCGGTTTCAGCGACCGACGGCCGTGGTGAATCGAGTTTGACTACAGCGTGGAAGGGCCGGGCTTGGAGTTGTGCACCCGCCGTCGAAGGAAGTTCCAAGGCGCAGGCGAGCGTGGTGAGCAACGATCGGAGGCCGGCAGGATCGGCGGCGTCGAGCGCAGCAACGATCTGCAACGGAAGTTGAGACGCCGGCTTCGCCACCATGTTGTCATGCCCGGGCGCCGTCTCCATACGGTTCGGGATGGTAAGTGCGACGACTGAAGTCCCGATGAACGCACAGTGAGCGCATTGTGGACATCCGGTGAAAACAGAACGGGGCCCTGTACACGACGGCGAAATCCCGGTCGGTTACCTCACAGCGCATGTTTGTGAGTACTCAGCGTGTGCGGGGCGTGCCGCGGGAGTTGCTAGCCGTTTACCTCGGTGCGTCATCGATGGTGATCAGCGCTGCAGTGCTGGGGGTAGAACCGGCCGGGGACCGAGAAGGCGCCGGTCCAGTCGCAGGCGGCGGCGGTGATGGTCGTGGTCGGCACGATCTTGCCGCCGGGTTGGAAGAGGAAGATTTCGTCCCCCTTGCGAGGCGGGCATCCAGTGTTGGTGGCGGCAGCGGTGATCTCTCCAGACCCGCTGACACGCAGGAACGCTGTCGCGTGAAGGCTCACCACGACCGTCTGCTGCAGGCCGGTAGGTGGTGCACCATTCGAGCCGCCGTCGTCGCGAGCGTCGTGGCCCCTCTCGTCACCGGATTCGTGTCCACCGTCGTCTCGCGAGTCACGAC
>JANYKU010000130.1 GCA_025358075.1 Ilumatobacteraceae bacterium | reverse complement strand
CCGCATCGGTAGCGTTGCAACGATCTTCGGCGAGAAGATCGTGATGCGAATCCTCGACAAGGGCAGATCGATGATCGGCCTCAGTCAGCTCGGGTTTCCGCGTGAGACCTACCTGCACTATTCGAAGATGGTGCACGCCCCATTCGGGATGGTGATCTGCGCGGGCCCCACGGGGGCCGGCAAGACCACCACCTTGTACGCGACGTTGCAGGAGATCAACTCGACCGGCAAGAACGTCACGACGGTGGAGGACCCGGTCGAGTACGTGTTTCCCGGCATCAACCAGATCCAGACCAACGAACAAGCGGGGCTGACGTTCGCCACCGGCCTCAAGGCAATTCTTCGTCAAGATCCCGACGTGATCCTCGTGGGCGAGATCAGAGATGCCGATACCGCGCGTATCGCTGTTCAGTCTGCTCTCACCGGTCACTTCGTGTTGTCGTCACTGCACGGCACCGACAGCGTCGCCGCGCTCCACCGCTTCCTCGACATGGGCATTGAAGCCTTCCTCATCGCATCAGCGGTGGTCGGGGTCATCGGTCAGCGCCTGCTCCGCCGCATCTGTGATTCGTGCAAAGAGCCGTACACGCCGGGCGCCGACGAGCTCGCCGCGTTCCGCCAGCACAGTGGCGGCAGTGACAAGTCGCAGTTCTTCCACGGCGCAGGGTGCAACTACTGCGCCGGCACCGGCTATCGCGACCGCATCGGTGTGTACGAGCTGTTGCGCATCACTCCGGAGCTGCGCCGCCTGATCGTCGGTTGGGCAACCACCGAGGAGCTTCGCCGGCTCGCCGTCGCCCAAGGAATGCGCACGATGCTGCGCGAGGGCATGGCGTTGGTCGAGAACGACGTCACCACCGTCCCCGAAGTCATCAAGACCCTCTACGCCAGCTAGCTAGGAGCAACGAAATGCCAAGGTTCGCATACGCAGCCATCGACGCCAGCGGTACGTCCGTCGAAGGAGTGACCAAAGCCGACACCATCGGTGACGCGCGCGCCTTCCTGCTGGATCAGAACCTCTACCCGGTGAAGATCCAAGAGAAGCGCGGCGCGCTCGACTTCGAGCTCACCAAGGAGAAGGTCAAGAAGAAGGAGCTGATGCACTTCACGCGTCAGCTCGCCGTCTTCGTCAAGGCGGGCATCCCGATCACGGAGGCGATGGAGATCATCGGCGACGAGACGGAGGACGTCGCCTTGCAACGCACGATCGCGATGATGGTCGACGATCTGAGAAACGGTGGCACCCTCTCGGAAGTTGCGGGCAAGCACCCAGAGGCCTTCCCGAACTACTACATCGGCATCTTGGCGTCGGCGGAGCTGACCGGCAACCTCGACGGCACGCTGGAGAGCTTGGCCGGCTATCTCGAGCGTGAGTTGGAGACTCGATCGAAGGTTGTGTCGGCGCTGTCGTATCCGGGTGTGGTCATGGTGATGGCAATGGTCACGGTGGTCATCCTGGCCGGCTACGTGCTGCCGCAGTTCAAGCCGCTGTTCGCCGAACTGAACGCCAACCTTCCGCTGACGACACGCAGCCTGCTGTTCATCGCCACGCTGTTCAGCACCCTGTGGTACATCCCGTTCAGCGCCTTCTGTGCCTTCTCCGGAGTGATGTACTGGCTGTTCAAGACCGACGGAGGGAAGTTGGTCAAAGACCGGCTGGTCTTGAGAATCCCGGTGATCAAGGGCATCGTCGAGTACGCGATCCTCGAGCGGTTCTGCCGCATCCTGGGGGCCATGGTCAAGGCAGGGGTTCCGCTGCCGGATGGCATGAAGACCACGACCGAGTCGACCAGCAACTCCGTCTTCCGCAAGCGTTTGGAACTGGCCCAGATCGAGATGGTCGAGGGCGGCGGGTTCTCCAAGCCGCTGGCGGCAACCGAGTTGTTCCCCGGCGCTGCCAAGCAGATGTTCAAGGTCGGCGAAGAGACGGGGACGCTCGACCAGCAGCTCGAGGTGGCCAGTCTGTACTTCGACCGTGAGCTGGAGAGCCGGATCAAGAAGTTCACCACGCTGTTCGAGCCGATGATGATCATCTTCGTCGGCCTCATCGTCGGCTTCGTCGCCGTCGCCCTGGTTCAAGCCATGTACGGCGTGCTCGACGGAGCGAAGAGCACGAGCTGAGCTCGGACCCGGTCAGCGACGCATGAAGATGTCGATGCAGCGCTGACCGACGAGCACCGCGACGATCGTGCCGAGGGCCAGGAATGGCCCGAACGGCACTGCGGTCTTCCGGCCGGCGCGGCCGGCAGCCATCATCACAACGCCAACGACCGCGCCGGCGAAGAACCCGATGAACAACCCAACGGCCACGAAGCCCGGGTTGAGCCACCCCAGATACGCCCCGAGCAACGGCGACAACCGAACGTCACCGTCACCCATGCCACCTCGGCTGGCGACGTAGACGATCCCCATGAACGCCAATGCGCATCCGGCGCCGAGCAGCATCATCCACATCCGCCGCGGCTCGTGGCGCACGAGCGCCGCGACGCACAGCAGGGGGATGCCGATTGCCGCGGTGACGTAGATGATCGAACGCGGCAGGCGCTTGGTTCGGAGATCGATCCAGCTGAGACCGATCAGACCGGCAGCGAGCGCGCAGAACGCCGGCAGCGCCCAATCGAGCCCGAACTTCCAGGCAAACAATCCGAACGTGACGCTGGTTACCAGCTCAAGAATCAGCGGCTCGATGCCGATATTTGTACGACACCGGCGACATCTTCCTCGCAGTGCGAGCCAGCTGAACACCGGAACCAAATCGCGGAAGCCAAGGCGTAGGCCACAGCTTCCACATGCCGAACCAGGGGAGACGATCGATGCGCCACGCGGCACGCGGTCGACCACCACGGTGAGGAACGAACCAATGATCAAGCCGTACGCGGCAGAGATAGCAATCGTCATATCTAGTGCCACTCCTCGGGGCGGCGGGCAACACGGGAGGCTAGTCCGATGTTCAATCCAGACCTGATCTTGATCACCTTGCTACAGGCAACGGTCTCGGCGGGAGCGAGTGACTTGCACCTGTCCGTTGGTCGTCCGCCGACGGCACGTCGCGACGGCGTGCTCGTGCCGTTCGAGGGTGTCAGCGTCTTGACACCGCACGACACCGAGCGCATCGTGCTGTCGCTCCTGGAGGACTACCAACGCAAAGAGCTCGACGAGGTGCAACAGGTCGACTTCTCGTTTGGCATCGAGGGCATCGGCCGCTTCCGTGCCAACGCCTTCAAGCAACGCAACACGTATGCACTCGCAATGCGCGTTGTGCCCTACCGCGTTCGTTCGCTGGAAGAGCTCGGCGCTCCCACCGCGGCGACCGACCTGTTGAACCGTCCCTACGGTCTCGTCCTCGTCGTCGGTCCCACGGGCTCCGGAAAGAGCACGACCTTGGCGGCGATGATCGACCGGATCAACGCGACCAAGCCGTTGCACATCCTGACGATCGAGGATCCCGTCGAATATCTGCACAGCCACAAGATGTCGATGGTCAACCAGCGCGAGGTGGGCACCGATGTGCACAGCTTCACCGATGGTTTGCGCAGCGCCCTGCGTGAAGACCCCGACGTCATCCTCCTCGGCGAAATGCGCGACCTCGACTCGATCGCCATCACCCTGACGCTCGCCGAGACCGGCCACCTGGTGTTCGCCACGTTGCACACCAACGACGCCTCGCAAGCCCTCGACCGCATCGTCGACGTGTTCCCACCGGAGCGTCGCGATCAGATCCAGATGATGCTCGCCGGCTCGCTCCAGGGTGTCGTCAGCCAGCGTCTGTTGCCGGCGGAAGGTGGAGGACGCGTCGCTGCCTATGAGGTGTTGATTGCCAATGACGCCGTGCGCAACCTGTTGCGTGAGGGCAAGAGCCGGCAACTCCGCAACACGATGATCTCCGGCCAGCAAGAGGGAATGCAGACGATCGAGATGGACCTCGCTCGCCTCGTGGCCAGTGGCATCATCAGCTTCGACGTTGCTGCAAGCGTCAGCGCGTTCCCGAAAGAGATCATGGCTCAGGCCGCTACTCAGCGATCGCAGATGCAGGCCATGGCGACGGTCGCCTCGGGCCAATCCGCTTCGACCGGCTCCGGGCAGCTCGTCGGCGTCTGAGGCACTACCTGAATGGTTGCCGCAAAGCTCCCCTACAAGACCCTTGGCGGCATCGTGCCATGCCCCGGCGGCTGGCTGATCTTGCCGGCACGCCTCGCCGGTGTCACGCTGAACGCCGACGAACCGGAAGTGGTCCGCCACTTGATGGATGTGCTCGAGTACAAGCCGAAGTTCGATGCCGCGGCGATCTACGCACCGGTCGGGTTCTATGAGTTTCCGCAGGGGCCGTACCGTCCGTGCGACACCGAGGCGCGCGAGATGGTTGGCTGGCCGCGCGTCGTCGGTATCAAGCCGATGCCATCGCGCGCCGCCTTGCGCGCCGCCAGTCGCGAGGAAGCCCGGCTGATCGAGCCGTGGTTGACCAACGACGACTTCCGCCGGTTCAAGTGGTGGCGCCAGGCCGAGCGCGAGTTCCAGCCGTTCCACCAGCGCACGTTCTTCGCTGCGCATCCCGACCTCAGCTTCACCAACCTCAACGGCGATGTGCCATTGACCACGTCGCCGCACCATCAAGAAGGCGTGCTCGAGCGCATGCACTTGCTCCGCGACAAGCTCCCCGGTGTCGAGGACGTGATCCTGCGCCTGCCTCCGCCGGGCGCCGGGCAACTTCATGTGATGCAGGCCTGCGCGTTGATATGGACGGCTCGGCGAGTCGCCGGTCGGGCGATGAGCCGCTTGCCGGCCGACCCGACGTGGGATGACACCGGTATGCGCATGGAGCTCGTGCGTTAGACGGCCACTGCCGGCCCGGGCTCAATCGCCGGCTGTCGCAGCAGGGACCACACCACGACGGCGACCGTGACTGCGAGACGTGTGATTGCCCTCGCGGTGTCGGACGGCAGCAACCACATAGGCGCCAACCCGACGACGGCGATCAGTGTTGCCCACGGGAATCGGCGTCGCTCGAGCAAGTCCCACAACAGCACGCCGATCACCAGACCGGGGGTGTAGTAGCTCCAGGTCGCCGGATCGGTGGCGAGGCGCACAGCGATAGCAGCGGCGATGATCGACTCCGGACGGCACCGGAAGGCGAGCAGCGCGGCCACACCCAGACAGGCGATCAGCTGCGCCACGCGCATCCAGTCGGGTAGCGAATCGGTGGTCACGCCGAGGAGCGCGAGCACCGAGTCGGGAGCCACGTTGACCGTTGGTCGCATTGCCTTCAGCGAATTCGGCGCGCCGATGACGAACGGGAGCCACGCTGCGCCGGCAATGGCACCGGCGGCCAACGGGGCACGCCACTCGCGCCGTCGCGTCGCCAGCGTAAGTGGGAGGAAGATGATGCCCCATGGTTTGGCGGCGATGCCGATGCCGATCGCCAGTCCCGACCGGATCGGTCGTCCGGCACGCAACTGGTGGAGTGCGACGACAGCGCCAGTGAGCGTGATGGCGTCGTCGAGGTGTCCGTAGCCGCCGAGCTTGGCCCATGTGAACATCGCCAAACAGCCTGCGACCATCACCAACAGGTTGGCCTGGGTGCGGCGATGTGCGACGCGGGCGGTCAACTCGAGCAATCGCACGCAGACCAGCCCGAGGGCGGCCGTGATGACCGCAGCTACCACGAAGCCATCGCGCCAGGTGTGCCCCAACAGCCATGCCAGCAGGAGCGACAGCGGGCCGGTTTGCACCTCATGATGAAGCACGTACACGTCGAGGCCCGATGAGCCGAGCATGGCTCGGCCGGCATCGACGAACTCGTCCCAATCGCCGCGGCCACCGGACACGACCCCTGCCGCGAGCGACACCGCCGCGATCACGACATATCTCCAGCGGGTGACGCGCTCGAGGGGCTGATCGGCGCGCATCATGTCGACGCGCATCATATGGTCCTGTCGCGAACGCAATCGCGACCCCAAAAGCAAAGAAGCCGGACCCGAAGGTCCGGCTCCTTTGACTTGGGACGAGCTAGATCAGCCGTTGATGCCGGTGCAATCCGAGTTGGCGCTGGCGGTACCCGTCAAGACGTAGGTCGCCGTCGCACCGGTACCTGTCACGACGATGTTGAAGTTGGGCGACGTCTGGTGTATCAGGCCGGCGGTCTTCAGATCGGTCTGGAGCGCCGTGTAGTTGCCGGTGTTGGCGTTGTAGGCCTCTTCGGCGGTCTGGATGACCTTGAGGTCTGACTGGCAAGCGCTGGTCTTGCCCTTGTTGGTGATGCCGGTCACCGCGAACACCGTAACGGTGGCCAAGA
>JANYKU010000117.1 GCA_025358075.1 Ilumatobacteraceae bacterium | reverse complement strand
ACTCCTCGCACTGACCGTCGCGATCTGGCACAACCACCACAGCGGCCAACCCATCCTACGATCCCTCACCGCCTACGACCACTGACGAACCAGCCACGCACCGCGCCCGACCCATCACCCCTTGGATTTTCTCATCTAGTGGGGTACATAGGACTCGAGGACGTTGCCGTTCGCGCCGACCAGTTCGGTGAGCGGGGCGAGGTCGGGTATCGGGATGAAGGCAATGCGTACGCCGTCGGTTCCTGGCAGGTCGTGCAGCGGGATGGTGTACCGGTCGCCGTTG
The DNA here is from genome assembly GCA_025358075.1 of Ilumatobacteraceae bacterium. Taxonomy (GTDB): domain Bacteria; phylum Actinomycetota; class Acidimicrobiia; order Acidimicrobiales; family Ilumatobacteraceae; genus JAENVT01. Next base: position 28,599 of record JANYKU010000117.1, on the reverse strand, counting down.
GGTAGAAGCGTGCGCATAGCCGTAGCGTTCGGGTTCTTCGTGATCGCCATCGGGCTGCAACAGGTGACCTGACCACCACCGATCAACTGATCTATCGACCCTGTAAGACTGGCCAGCACGGTTCCATCACTGGAGTAGCTACGCATTTCTATGTGGTCGTAGACCCTCGTGACCTTGGCGCTCCACGGTTGGCCGGTCGGCAGGACGCCCGACCACCGTTGCTCGGTGTTGGAGACGTCGTCGATCGTCACCGTGATCGGGCGATCGCGAGGCGCACCGACGAAGGCCGGTTCGGTGTCGACGGGTGCCGCGGGAGGTGCGGTACCCGTCGCGATGGTGTCGGTCGACGCGGCGTTGCCCTGGTCGAGGAGATGGGCCCATTCGTCCGGCGATGCTCGTGAGGCGGAGGTCGCGGCGGCGAGCATCTGGTCGCTGGTGACTCCGCGGCCGGAGAGCAAGAAGTCGAGCCCATCCCGCCGCCACAACAGGAGCCTGTCTGTCGTCGGTGTGGTTGCATCGCCCGTGGGACGACTGCCGAGGAAGCCGGAGAAGCCGTCTACTGAAACGGCCTTGAACTCGTACTCGAACTCTCCACGACCGACAGGGGTTGCCGCAGCGGGCGCGATCGAAACGTACATGCTCGTACCGTCGTTGTTCGAGGGTGCGTACTCGATCGAGACGTAGTCACGGTTCTGAAGGGCCGCCATGTCGATCTTGTGCATCCCGTCGGGCAGAGCCGATGCGCCAACGTCGTAGTGTCCGGCGGCGTCTGCCGTGAGTGTTCTGCCGAGCCCGCGCAAGGCCTCGTCGCTGACGCCGCGAGACCAGATGTACACCCACGCCGAGTTGATCTCGACGTACAGCCCTTTGGCGTTGTCCGGCAGCGTTGCGAACGCGGCACGCTTGCCGTCGAGCTCGAGCTCCTCGTAGTTGAGGGCGTTGGAAGAGTACGTCCCGATGTCGGTCGATTGATTCGGGTCTGTGGTGCTCTCCACGATGAGAACAGGCCCGAGCGGTTCGGCGTCGGTTGCATACATGTTCCGCTCGAATCCGTCGGTCGAAGTCCCGCGAGGCGCGTCGGTGGTCGAGTCGAACACCGTGGTTGCCTTCCATCCCGACGGCACGTCGCGGAGCAACCAATGCCATCTCGCAGGATTGTTGCCGACCGACTGGTCGCGGTTCGTGCCGATGACGATCAGGCCGACGACCACCACAGCAATGGCTGCCAGCGCGACGACCGGAGCAAGCCACCGTCGCCGGGCGCGGGGGCGCAGTTCGGCCAACGGGCGTGGCGCTGTCTCGGCGCGCCACGGGACATCGACGGATCGGTGCGACACCTGAGGCATGTGCGCCGCACGGTCGACGTCGCTGGCAATCGCAGCTCGAAGCGTGCTCCCGTAGTCGCGCAGGCGCTCGGCCAACTCGTCGGGTACCTCGACCAGGTCGATGCTCATCAGTTCTCCAGTTCCTTTCGAAGGCGCGCCACACCGCGGTGGATGTGGTTGCGAACCGTGCTGGTCGGGACCTCGAGCACCTCGGCGACGTCGTCATAGCTCCAGCCGAATGCGTGGACCAGCAACACACTGACTCTCTGGCCATCGCTGAGCCGCTTTAACGCTGCAGCGAGCTCTGGTTGCGGCTCGGGCAAGCAGTGAGGTTGTTCCGGTGGAAGATGTACTGCTCGTCGCCAGCGGAAGTGACGTCGTGAAGCGCTCTGCGCGACCCGGTACAAGAGACCGACCGGATTCGTCATCTCGTGGATCTCGTCCCAATGCTCCCATGCGTACGTCAGCGCGTCGGAGCAGACCTCGTTGCCGACCTCGACCCCGTATCGGGCCACCAGCAGGCAGCGCAGCCTGTCGCCATGAGTCCGCGCAAATGTGTCGAAGTCATCGCTGACCTCACTTGCGGGACTCATGACCGATATGACCCCGACACACCCGAGATCGTTTCACCTCCCAACCCACGCACGACTTGTCGCTTGCGTTCATCGCATCGCGACTCGTCGAGTGGATGCGTTTGTCTCCCGCGAGTCTCCCCCGTTTAGGCCGGGCTGAGCCTTGACTATGAACTCGTTCAACACGATGCTGGCGGCTCCCTTGTGCGATCACTCGCCCTAAGAGCGCTTAGAGCGTCGATCTCATTCACATTGTGAGCGCATTGCGGTTGTGGGCGATCAAGCGAGCAAGCACCGGCTTCGATGGTGAATACAATCGGCAACCGTCTTGTCACTCGATCGATCGGACGGCTGCTGGCAATGCACTTACAGGTCGATGTCGATGCCTGCAGGTTCGATGGTTGGTGCTGGCCTGGACACATCGAGGCCGTTGGTGTGTGCCCATCGCCCGAGGACGTCTGCGAGCACTGCATAGGCGCCGGTGTCATCCATCGCTACGGCCTCGCTGAGGCCGTGAACCACCCCAATGATCCTGCCGCCAGACACGGTCTTTCCCTGTGCCCAGTCTCGCCAGCCACCGAGAGCGGCGACTCGTCGTTGGGCGTCGTCGACGTGCTCGGGGAAATAGTGCCAGCGGTCGAGTTGGTCCTGGCTGCGGTTCTCTCGGCGCACTGTGGCCAGGTTGTCTAGTGCTGCGGTCCGGGTGTTGCTGGTCGGTCTGGCGAGGTCGATCGCCGACTCGAGGGATTGATTGGCGTCGGCCAGTCGCGCGTCAGCGATGGCCAGTTGGGAGCGAGCCTGACGTCGACCGAACACTCCGGAGGCGTCGAGCTCGCGTTGAGCGAGACGCCGACCGTCCTCAGCGTGCTTGACGATGACACCGGCAGCATCTACGGCCTCATCGAAGGGTCGACACACTGCAGTGGCTGCCGTGACACAGCGTTGGGCTTCCTCCATATCGGCCTGTCGCCGTGCCTCCGCGACTCGGCACTCTTGGAGCGCTCGTCGGGCCTCGTCGAGTTCTCGGGCGGCTTGTTGCTGGACGTCGTTGAACCAGTCGGGGATTTGGCATCTGGGTTGCAGACGGCATTGGTGGTCTTGTTCGGCGAGGTGTCGGCGTTGGGTGACTGCTGGAGTGTCGGCGCGGTCGCTGGCGATGACTCCTTCGAGGATGTCGCGTGCTTCGGCGATGTCGTGGGTTTCGGTGACGACCAAGACTTGGTTGTCTTGCTGGCCGCGAGTCATCGCCACGTACAGTCCGCGGCCGGTAGTGGCCGGTGTGGCAAGGGTGATGCTGACGGTTTGGTTGTCGGATTGGTTGCCGGGCTCGGTGGCGGCGTAGCCGAGGCGGACGTGTTCGCGGACATAGTCGGCAGAGAGCCTGACGGTGCCGTGTCCGCCGATTTGGGTCACGGTCAAATCGCCGCCGGCACCGATGTCGGTGACGATCCACAGCTCGCGGTTGCGGACGATGTCCCCCGCGGGCACCTGTCTGCTTATTTGAAGTGCCGTGAGGTGGGAAGAGGTCAGGTTGGTCATGGGGACTACGCGGAGAACGGCAGGGTGTCTTGATCGAGTGGCCGGGAAATGGTTCGGCGTGCGCGCTGGCGTGTTTGTGATGACGGCACAGAAGCGATCGGCTGCGTTGTTGAAATCTCGTCGGGGCCGATGGGCCAGGTGATCGGTGCGCCGAGCCGTTGCTCGAGGTGTCCGCGTGGGATGCGGAGCTGTTTGCCGAACCGGTCGGCGCACAATCCCTCTGCTCCGTTGGTGTCGAGATAGCGGCGGGCCAGCTGATACGCGCTGGTACGCCCAATGCGCAGGACGGCGGCCGCTTCCTCAACCGTGAGAAAGTCGGGCGGGCTCGTCCGGTGACCTTCAGCCTTGTTCGTCATCGTTCTCCCCTAATACACCCCTCCCGAACGCCGATTTCGTGACGCGGCGGAACGGAAAAGTGATCGCGCACAAACCCTGTGAGGCGTTCGTGGCGAGGCGGCGGCGCACCAGTCGGCACGCGAATGTTCGGCCGATGAGCGGGACGGCGGCCGCTTCCTCGACCGTGAGGAACGCCGGCGGGGACGTCGGGTGAGCTTGAGAGTGGTTTGTCATAGTGCCTTCAATAAGTCATGCCTCGCGAACGCCGATTTCGTGACGTCTCTCAACAACAAACGGACAGCTCGACGCCAAAAGGGCGAAAGAAATCGCGAATTTCTTTGTCTGATACAGACGGCGTTTCTGCCCAAGCGCAGCATCCGACATCGAGAAATTCGGAGCTTGCGTCCTGGCGTACAATCTCGCCATGGCGCGTGCAGCGATGCCCGCTACCGCCTGGGACCGGCACGAAGTGCTGCAACCGGGCGGCGAGTGCCGCCGAACCATGCTCAGCCCTTCACGCGCACCACATATCACCAATCGTCACCAACCACGCGAGGGAGGCACCATGAGCGGACACGTCACCAGCAGCGGCGCACCAAAGATGCCGATTGGTTCCTCAGCGGTCTCGGCCAGCAGGGCAGGACGATCATGAGTACACAAGGTTCGATTCGCAAGGACGACTCCGGTGCATGGTTCTTCGTCGTAGACATCGCCGGCGCAGACGGCAGGCGCAAGCAGTTGAAGCGACGCGGGTTCGAGACCAAGAGAGCAGCACAAGCCGCGTTGACGGCGCTTCAGGCCGACAAGCAGCGAGGCGTGCTCGTCGTTCCCCGTCGAGGAACGCTGGGTAAATTCCTGCTCGAGGATTGGCTCCCGGCGCGACGAGTCACCTTGCGGTCATCCACAGCGGCGAGCTACGAGCAACTGATCCGCAATTACATCGTTCCGACGATCGGAAGCGTGCGGCTCCAAGCCGTTGACGGTTCGATGTTGAACCGGCTCTACGGTGAGCTGCTGACGAGCGGCCGCACGACGGTTCGGCGGGACGCCGGCGCCGGGCTGTCACCCAAGACGGTCCGGAACCTGCACGGCGTGATGAGCCGCGCGTTTCGAGACGGCGTCCGGTGGGGGCACCTGCAGCGCAACCCGTGTGACGCCGCGGATCCGCCCAGGGGCGCTAGTCCGGAGATGAAGGTCTGGTCCGGAGTGGAACTGCGTGCGTTCGCGAGGTCGGTGGCGGAGCATCGCTGGGCGGGCATCTGGGCTCTGATCGCAACAACCGGAATGCGGCGAGGTGAGGTTCTGGGACTGCGCTGGTCGGACGTCGACCTCGACGCCGGAACCGTCGCGATTCGCTCGACTCGAATCCGGTTTGGAACGACCATCACAACCTCGACTCCCAAGACGGCTCGTGGTAACCGCACAATCGCAATAGGCCCGGTCACTGTGAACGCTCTACGCGGGTGGAAGCGTCAGCAGAACGCGGATCGGCTGTTGGCTGGCGCATCGTGGGCGGATTGCTCTGGGCTGGTGGTCACGAACGTCGACGGATCGCCACCGAATCCCGAGGCCTTCTCGAACCTTTTCGTCGACCTCGCCGTACGTGCGGGGTTGCCGGTCATCAGGTTGCACGACTTGCGGCACAGCTATGCAACTGCCGCGCTCGCCAGCGGGGTGCCGGTGAAGGTCGTCTCGCAACGAGTTGGTCATGCAGACGTCGGGGTCACCTTGAAGGTGTACGCCCACGTGCTGCCGGGCGATGACGAGGACGCCGCATTGCGGGCAGACTCGCTGCTGGCACCCTGACGCCGCACGGCTTCGGGATTCCGGCGCACGAGTTCGAGCATCAGATGGACGCCAGCGTCCGCGTTTGAACCGTAGGCTCGCGATGCAAGGAGGTGCAGCGATGTCCGATGTCGACAAACCGTCATGGTGGCGATCAGCGACGCCTCCGGTGAACTGGCCGACCTCAGGCGGGAAGTCGCGCGGCCGTATCACCTTGCCCGATCATCTCTCATGGTCCGGGCCCACCTCGACCTTTGATCTCGACGACCCTGCCGAGCTCTGCGTCGTGTACGCGACAGTGCTCCGCGAGGGTTCACAGGACGATGTCCGCACGTGGATACATCAGCCGACGCTGTTGGCCATCTGGGACTCGCTGTGGTTGCCGCCGGCCGTGCACGAGGCGTGGGACGGATGGATTCGAGAACAGCGCCTTCATGTCGCTGTCTGAGCTCCAGCAACGGATCGCATCGCTAGTCTTCTCGCTCGCCGAAGCTGAAGGTTTCGCCCTCGCCGGAGGTGGCGCTCTGATTGCTCACGAGGTCGTCGATCGCACCACACGTGACCTCGACTACTTCGGTCCATCCCGCGACGCCGTCGATCTGCTCTGGCCGGCGATCCGCGACCGCCTGCTCAGCGCAGGCCTCGCGGTCGACGTTCACCAGTCCGATCACGGGTTCGCCAAGATGTCGGTCACCGACCTCGCCACGGGGGAGACCACCCAAGTCGACGTCGGCTTCGATCCGGCCGCACACGCGTCGATCACCATGCCCATGGGCTCGGTACGAGCACTGGACGACCTGGCCGGCGACAAGCTGCTTGCGTTGTTCGGCAGAGCCGCGCCCAGGGACTTCGTCGATGTGCACGCGCTGCGCGAACGGTTCAGCCGTCAAACGCTCGAGTCGCTCGCGGGCGCAAAGGATCTCGGCTTCAACCTTGCCGTGCTGCGCGACGCGTTCGGTGTGCTCGACAATCTGCCGCGCAGCGCGTTCGAGGTGGACGACGTCACGTTCGCGCTCCTGCGAGCCGAGTTCCAGAGCTGGCGCGAGGAGATCGGCGACGGCCCGTAGCGCTTGCGGACGCTCACGCAGCGCTCCACGAACAAGCGCCGTCAGTCGAAATGGAGCGATTCGCCGCGCTCGTTAAACCTCATCCGCGGCGGCCAAACGCGACCAAAGAAATTTTCCCGTGACCATTCTGTGACCATTGGCGCAATTTCGCGAGACGAAATAGCCTCCGAGCTGCAGGTTTATGGCGGAGGTGGACGGGAATCGAACCCGCCAGACGGGGATCGCCCGTCTCAGCCGCTTTGAAGGCGGTGGAGCCCACCAGGTGCCCAGACACCTCCGACCGCGACGCTAGCGCAAGGAACTCGACGCGCCGCGTTGGCGTGCCACCCGATCGTCGATAGGTTCCGCTTCGACTTCCCCCAATCTGCACAACCCGATTTGGGGGTGGAAGTCATGATCATCTGTTGGGCCGCCAAGGGCGGTAGCGGTACCACCGTCGTCGCCTGTGCCTTGGCATTGGGGTGGGGTCGAGGCCCGGCCACGCTGGTCGACCTCAGTGGCGACAGCGCAACCACACTCGGGCTGTCCGAGCCGACCGGCCCCGGAGTGTCCGACTGGTTGGTCTCGCCGACCGCCGGGCCGGAAGAGCTCGCCCGATTGGCGACAGCTGTTCGCGACGACGTCGGGTTGATCTCACGTGGCACCGTCGGCGCGCCGACCGACCAATGGCAGCGGCTTGCCGTGGTGCTCGCGGCGATGCCAATGGTCGTGGTCGACGCGGGTACGGGGTGCCCGCCGGGCCCACTGCACGAGGCCGCTGAGCACTCGCTTCTGGTCACTCGGCCCTGCTTCATCGCCCTTCGACGCGCCCAACAACTCAGCGTCCGTCCAACCGGCATCGTGCTGGTCGACGAGCCGGGGCGGGCGCTCACGGCAAGCGACGTCGAACATGCCTTGGGTGTGCCGGTCGTGGCCGAGGTGCGGCTCGATCCCGCCGTGGCTCGAGCCGTCGATGCCGGCCTGCTGGTGGCCCGATTGCCGCGATCACTGCTCATGTCGCTGCGGAGCGCGGCGTGATCGACATCATCGCCGAGCGTTCGCCGCTGGGCGGCCTCGAGCGATGGCTCGACGACCCGTCCATCGACGAAGTGATCGTCAACGGATGCGGCGACGTGTGGATCGAGCGAGCGGGGAAGTTGATTCGGGTGGCGACCATGAGTACTTCTGCGTTGACTGCCGCGCTCGAACGCATCCTTCGGCCCATCGGTCGACGGCTCGATCGAACGAACCCCACGGTCGACGCCCGCTTGCCCGACGGCTCCCGGGTCTGCGCGGTGATCGAGCCGATCGCCGTCGACGGCCCATGCATGACCATTCGACGGTTCGCGCTGCGACCGCTCCCCTTGTCGGCATTTGCGCCAGCCGCTATCGCCGAGTTGTTGCAAACGATCATCGCGGCGCGGTGCAACCTGTTGGTCAGCGGGGCGACGTCATCGGGCAAGACGACACTGCTCAACGCGTTGGCGGCGATGGTGCCAACGACCGAGCGGATCATCACCCTCGAAGACATCGCCGAGCTACGCCTTCCACACCCGCACGTGGTTCGGCTGGAGGCTCGCCCGCCATCAGCCGAAGGAGCTGGCGAGGTCACGCTGCCCCACCTGCTGCGCACGGCACTGCGCATGCGGCCAGATCGCCTCGTGCTCGGCGAGGTGCGCGGTGCCGAAGCCGTGCCACTCGTGCAAGCGATGAACACCGGCCACGACGGCTCGATGGCCACCATCCACGCCAACTCCGCAGCCGATGCCATCGATCGGTTGTGTTCGCTCGTCGTTCAAGAGGTTCCAGGCTGGCCGCTCGACGCGATCCACGACCAGGTCCGCCGATCGATCGACATCGTCATTCACGTTGGCCGAACGTTCGACAACCACCGCGGTGTCGTCGAAGTGGGCGAGGCCGATGCCGAATCCGGCTCGGTGAAGTTGCGCCCGCTTGCCGACCGTCAAACCGTGGTCGCCACCTTGCGAAGGAGCCGGCAATGATCACGGCACTTCTTGCCGGCTCGCTGATCGCCTTCATCGCTGCCCCGGCAGCGCGCTGGTTCCGACCGGCGTCTCGGCCACTGCGCCGCGATGCTGATCGCAGACCCCGCCGAGTCGAGCCGACCGACTACGCATCACTGCTCGACGCGATTGCACGACAGGTTCGCAGTGGCAGCACGTTGGCGGGCGCGCTCGTCGACCTGGTCGAGGGCTTCCCGATGTTCGCTGTAGTCCCCCAGCGCCTGAACGCCGGCAGTTCGCTCGCTCGGGCTCTGGCCGGTATCGAGCCAGGCGACGCCGACGCTGCACTCACGTTGCAAGCGCTGTCAGCCACTAGTCATCTCGGCGGTCCGATCGCCGCAACACTCGACGAGGCTGCGGCAGTGTTGCGCGGGCGCACGGCGGCACGCGCCGAGCGGTGGGCTCACGGGGCGCAGGCACGGCTCAGCGCACGGGTGCTCACGATCGTGCCACTCGGCTTCGCCGGTTGGTCTGCGCTCGCCAGCCAACGCACCCGAGCCGTGTACCTCTCCAGCTTCGCCAGCGGAGTGTGCGCGTTGCTCGGTCTGATCCTCAACCTCGCCGGTTGGCGGTGGATGAAGAAGATCATCGGCCCCGCATGATCGTCCCAATCTGTTCGGCGCTGGTCGTCACCATGGTCTGCTGGCGCGTGCGGCCACTGCTCGCGGCTCGTGCTGCCGCGCCGCGCAGACGTCGGCGTCGATCCGAGCGGATCGCGCTTGCGGGCGTGACCGCAGCGATCGTGATGGTGGTGGCCCCGATCGTTGGGCTGGCGATGTTGGTCGCTGGTGGCGTCGTGCGGCGCACATCGGCTGCTCGTCGCACGGCGCGCACGACTCGTCAGATCGCGGCTGACTATCCCGATGCCCTCGACCTACTCGTTCTGTCGATCCGAGCCGGCTACCTCCCGGCCCACGCCGTTGCCGAGATCGCCCGATTCCTGCCCGCGTCGCTCTGCACCTCGTTCAGCGCGGTCGACCGGGAGATGCGGCAAGGCATGCGCTTTGCCGACGCATTGAACGAGCTGCAGATACAACTCGGCACGATCGCCCAGCCGCTCGTCGACTCGCTGTCGTCGGCCGATCGCTACGGGCTGCCGCTCGCTCCGGTGCTCGAACGGTTGGCGTTCGAGGCTCGCCAGCAACGGCGGCGCGAATCTGACGCTGCTGCTCGCGAGCTGCCGGTTCGTCTCGCCATGCCGCTCGTGTTGTGCACACTCCCGTCGTTCGTGCTCTTGGCCATCGTTCCCTTGCTCCTCGGAGCCCTGTCGTCGCTGCACACCTGACCGCGACCGAATCCATCGACATCGAAAGGGGGCCGGCATGAAGAGACTTTTCGTCTGGCTGCAGAGCTGGATCTTTGCCGGCAACGACGACGGTCAGGCCACCACCGAGTATGCGCTCGTGCTGCTCGGCGCAGCACTCGTCGCGCTGCTGGTAGTCGCCTGGGCGACCAGCGGTAGCGGCGCCGGCAAGATCGGCCACCTCTTCGACCGAGTGATCGATGCGGTCGACAGCAAGCTCTGAGACGAGCGACCGCGGCCAAGCCGCGGTCGAGCTGGCGCTGTGCCTCCCCTTGCTGTTCATCTTCCTGCTCGGCATCGTGCAGTTGGTGGTGATCGTCCGCGATCAGCTGGCGGTACAGCTCGCAGCACGCGAAGCAGCCCGAGCAGCAAGTGTGGCCGCGTCGAGCGATGTGTCGGCGCAGAGCGCAGCCACCCGCGCCGTCGCGCTCCGCCCGCTGACCGTCGCGACGCAGTTGTCGCCCGACACGGTCACGGTCACGGTGAGCCACCTCACACACACCGACGTGCCGCTGATTGGTGCCTTGCTCCCCGACATCACGGTCACGGCCGAAGCGACCATGGCGCTCGAACCTCCATGAACGTAATCTGCGCCCAGATGAACCTGTCGACGAGCACCGTGGTAATTGGCGACGCAGCCGTCATCACGCTGTCGGGCGAGGTTGATCTGGCGACGATTCCGATGTTGCACGATGCGCTCACCAAAGCGCTGACCCACCATCCCAATCGAACCTTGATCATCGACCTCGACGGAGTGACGGTCCTCGACGACACCGGTCTCGGCATACTGCTTGGTGCCGCCGGTGCGGCTCGCGAGGCAGGCGCAGATCTGGCCGTCGTGTGCAACAGCCAGCGGCTCCGCGAACGGCTCGACCGCACCGGTTTCAGCCGCGCCATCGAGGTACGTAGCCGCTTCTCGAGGTAGCGCTCAACCGAAACGTGCATCGGCGGAATGACCTACGGTGTCGGAGGAGCTGACGAGGAGGAGCACCGATGACGACGACGTTGGACGAAGTGATCGAGCTTGCCAAGCGCGAGCAGGGCCTCGCGGTGGTTGCCACCTTGCGAGCGGACCAGACCATCCAAGCGTCCCTTGTCAACGCCGGCGCAATGCTCCACCCAGTCACTGGTGACTCAGCAATCTCGTTCGTCACCTATGGCGAGACAAAACTCCGAAACATCAGGGCCCAACCGCAGGTCTCGCTGACCTTCCGATCGGGATGGTCGTGGGCGACTGTGGAAGGCCGGGCCGAAGTCATCGGACCGGATGATCCTCATCCGCTCGTCGACGCCGAACGGCTTCGGCTACTGCTTCGCGAGGTCTTCACCGCGGCGGGCGGAGAGCACGATGACTGGGACACCTACGACCACACGATGCTCGAACAGGGTCGCGCAGCCGTCTTCGTGACACCGTCGCGGATCTACAGCAACTGAGTCAGACGGTCAGGACCGCGGCGCGACCCGGCGCGCGCCAGGGCTGCGAACGCTCTCACCGCGGTGCCCTGCGCCCACGGCGAGGGCTCGGTCGGGCAGTGCTCGTAGGTCGTGATGTCCCAGCTCGGAAGCACATCGGTGGTCACACCGGTGAACGTGCCGTCGTCGGCGAGCGCCCGCGAGCATGCCTCAGTTGCACGGGCGAGCACATCGGAAGGAAGGGACACCAGCCCTCGTGCCGCCGGATGCAGAGCGGCCGCAACATAGAACGAAGCGGTCGACGTCTCACTGCCGGCAGGCGGATGGTCGAGCACCTCTGCCCAGTTGCCGTCGGACTGCTGCGTGGCCGCGAGACGTTCGAGTACCTGGCCCGCCAGATCCGCAGGTTCGGCGGTACCGCGACCATCCGCAGCATGCACGAGATCGAGCAGCCCGAGAACGGCCCAGCCGAGACCGCGGCTCCAGGCGACTGCGTTGTTCGCCTTGCGCGTCGGGTCGAACCACTGCGCCCAGCCCGACTCGCAGCGGAGGATGTTCATGCTGTCGACGGCAATGCTCACAGCCTTACTGGCAAGGCTGGCGTCGTCGCGCCAACGCGCTGCGAGCGCATACATCGCCGGCAGGTGGTACACCGCGTCGATGCACACGCCGTAGCGAAACGCGAGGCGATGGGGTTCGAGCGCGGGGATGTCGCCGTACGCCAACGGCAACCCTTCGACGCGCGACAGGACCCGTTCGGCAGCAGCCGCAGGTAAGTCGCCATCCATCACGAGTTGGATGATCGCCGCACCGGGCGCCAGCACGTCGTCGAAGTTCACCAGGCAATGGTCGAGCCAGCGTTGCAGCGTCTCGATGACCGCGCCGCGGTACGGCCCGGCACCCAACGCGTCAGCCTCGAGCAGACCGTCGATGGCGATCGCGTCGCCCCAGTACCAGCAGTGGAAACGCCAATCGAGCATTCGATCGGCGGCACGACTCAACGTGTCGATGGCAGGGGAAGGGGATGGCGGCATGGTTGTTCCCGATTGATCCAGCGAGTCAGCCGCGGCCGCCACCGGGCGCGATCGGCGTCGGAGCGTCCATACGAAAATCGGGATCGTGGCGGCGCAACTCGCGGCGGGCAATCGTCATCTTGTGCACCTCGTCGGGGCCGTCGGCCAGCCGCAGGGTGCGTTGGTGGGAGTACATCTGAGCCAGCGGCCAATCGTCGCTGAGGCCTCCAGCGCCGTGGACCTGAATGGCCCGATCGATCACACGCAGCGCAACGTTTGGAGCTGCAACCTTGATCGCGCTGATCTCGACTGCGGCAGTCTTGTTGCCGACCGTGTCCATCATCCACGCTGTCTTCAACGTGAGCAGTCGCACCATCTCCAGATCGATGCGCGACTCCGCAATCCAGTCCATGATGTTGCTGCGTTCGGCGAGTCGCCGGCCGAACGTGGTACGCGTCAGCGCCCGCTGACACATCAGTTCGAGTGCCCGCTCGGCCGCACCGATGGAGCGCATGCAGTGATGGATGCGACCGGGTCCGAGTCGCGCCTGGCTGATCGCAAAACCGTCACCGTCGTTGGCGATGAGGTTGGTCGCCGGCACCCGGCAGTTCTCGAAGAGCAGCTCGACGTGGCCTTCGGGATCGAGGTAACCGAAGACCGGCAGCGCACGGACAACGGTCAGGCCGGGCGTGCCCATCGGCACCAGGATCTGACTCTGCTGACGATGCGGCGGCGCCGCCAAGTTGGTCTTGCCCATCACGATGAAGATCTTGCAATTGGGATGCATGGCGCCGCTGATCCACCACTTGCGACCGTTCAGCACGAAGTCGTCACCGTCGCGTTCGATGCTCATCGCGATGTTCGTGGCGTCGCTCGACGCAACGTCGGGCTCGGTCATCGCAAAGGCAGAGCGGATCTCGCCCTCCAGCAGCGGCCGCAGCCACATGTCTTTCTGCTCGGCGCTGCCGAACATCGTCAGCACCTCCATGTTGCCCGTGTCGGGAGCCGAACAGTTGCAGGCCTCACTGGCGATGGTGCTGCGACCCATGATCTCGGCGAGGGGCGCATACTCGGCGTTGCTGAGGCCCGGCCCCCAGTCCTTGTGTGGTTGGAACAGGTTCCACAACCCGCGCTTGCGGGCCTCGGCCTTCAGCTTCTCCATGACCGCCGGATGGTGATGCGGGTTGCCGTTGGCCCGGATCTGCTCGTGGTACACAGGCTCGTTCGGGTAGATGCACTCGTCCATGAAGCTGAGCAACGTTTCGCGATATTCGTTGCAGCGGGCGGTGAAAGCGAATTCCATACCGCAAACGTAGGGCGCGGGCCCGAAGGTTCTGTCAGCGGCCGCGGTCGCCCGAGGTGTCGACGGCGTCGCTGGCACGCAGCAGACGGGGGCCCATCAACTTGGCCATCAGGTGCTGACCCGCCGTCACCGGCGCATACCGCGCTGGTTTGTCGACGCTGCTGCACGTGGGCAGGCACTCGATCACGGCATCGCAGTTGCCGTCGAGGAAGAACGCTGCGCTACGACGCACGACCGGGCCGCCGAGCGGCGATGAAGGCGGCACGACTCGGTGCACCGTCGAGCGCCACTCGTCGTTCGTCCATTGCGCCGTGAGGTCGCCGAGGTTGATCACCATCGCACCCTCGGCAGGGATCACGTCGATCCACTCACCATCCGGGGCCACGATCTGCAGGCCGGCGACGGGCTCGGCGTAGAGCACCGTGACGATGCCGTAGTCGGTGTGCGCACCCATCCGCTGCTGGCCGGGCAGCGGATCGCCCTCGCCGGCGCGACGCTCGTAGCGAATCGCCCGCATCGTGGTGGTCGAGCGGTCGACGTACGGCGCGAACCAACCATCGGGAAGACCAAGGGCAACGGCGAAGACCTCGGTCAGTGTGAGGGCCAGTTGTCGCGCCGAGTTGAAGTAGTCGACCAGCGCATGCCGAAGCTCAGCGGGATGAGGCGGCCAGATGTTGGGAGCGAACGCGCCGCGCAACTGGGCGGCGTAGAACGGATCGGTCTCGTCGACCTCGTCCTCGCCGATGTTGAAGGCTTCGAACAGATCAGGAGGTGCGTCACGGCCGATGCTGTACGACAGCGCCTCGGTGCCGCGGGCTGCATAGCCCCGGTTGATCGACGGGTCTTCGGGCGTGGAGCGTTGCTTCACCTCGACCGGCAAGGCGAAGAAGTCGGTGCTCGCCGCGACCATTGCGTCGATCTGTTCCTTCGATACGCGATGGCCGACGACCTGGAAGAAACCGAACCGACGCGCGGCTGCATCGACCTCGCGTCCCACGGCACGCCGCTCCTCCTCCGTACCCCACCACGGTGCAAGGTCGATGACCGGTATCTGCGTCACGGTCATTTCACCCGTAGCTTCCGCACGCCCCGTCGATCCCGGGCCTTGAGCTGCACACGCTGTTCTTCCTCCAACGCGGCCTCCTCGGCAACGAGGCGCTTCATGCTGGCCAGCCGCAGTGGGTCGAGGGTGCCCGCCGCAATCGCCGCCTGCACCGCGCAACCCGGTTCGTCTTCGTGCTTGCAATCGCGGAAACGGCAGTCGTCCATCAACTCGAACACGTCGGCGAAGGCTCGCTCGATGCCCCGGCCACTGCTCCACAGGCTGACGGCCCGGACACCTGGAGTATCGACCAGCCAGCCGCCGCCCGGCAGGCGTATCAACTGCGTCGCCACCGTGGTGTGCCGCCCGCGTCCATCGCCCTCACGAACCGCCGCAGTGGCCTGCGCCCCACGACCGACGAGCGCGTTGATCAAGGTGCTCTTGCCCACCCCACTCGCCCCGAGCAGTGCGATCGTGGCGTTGCCCGCGGCGAACGCTGCCAGCTCGTCGACGCCTTCGCCGCTGATTCCACTCGCCGTGATGATCGGCACGCCCGGCGCTGCAGCATGCAGCGACAGCTCCGACGCACCAGGGTCGTCGACGAGATCGCGCTTGGTCAGCACGACCACCGGGCGGGCACCGCTGTCCCACGCCAGCACCAGTTCGCGTTCGAGGCGCCGCTGATTCGGAGGCGAGGTGAGGGCGTGCACGAGCATGACGACGTCGATGTTGGCGGCGATCGTCTGCGACTCTGCGCGATTGCCCTCGAACGATGCGCGACGGACGAACGCGCTACGTCGGGGCAACACGGCCTCGACCCGATCGAGCTCGACCGACGGCACCACCCAATCGCCGACGGCGACTTCTGCGCCGACGTTGCGGATTCGCAAGGGTTCGGCATCGAGCCTGCGCAACACCGTGCTCCAACCGCGGTCGAGGCGCGTGACCCTCCCAGGAACCTCGGTGAGCTCGAGTGCATGCCACGCCGCCTCGAGGTCCTCGCTCCACCCGAGTCGAATGTCACATCGTTCGTCGATACTGCTGAGAGTAGCGTCGCGCTCGACGCAACCGCCCGACGACGGCCACGCCGTCGACCGATCATTGAGGGGTTCTACGTGCTCGCTCGTCTCGCTCGCTTCAGCTTTCGCAAGCGCAAGATCATGGTGTTGGCCATCTGGCTGCCCTTGATGATCGGCCTGTCGGTAGTCAGCGGCGCACTCAAGACCGATTACCACACCGACTTCACCCAACCCAACAGTGAATCGAAGCAAGTCATCGATGCCCTCGGCAACGCCGGCGACAAGACGGCAAGCGGGCAGCCGGCACAGATCGTCTTCACGGCTCCACAGGGAATCAAGGACCCCGCGGTCCAAGCGGCGATGACCTCGTTTTTCGCCGATGTCAGCAAGTTTCCGGGAGTCAAGGTCACCAGCCCGTACGACGCCGCGGGTGCTCCGCAGATCAGCACGGGCAAGCCGATCGCGTTCGCCGAGCTTTCTGTCGGTAAGCGTCAGCAAGCGGGGTTCCTCTCCCTGGCGAAAGACATCAAGAACCGCGGCGCTTCGATCCACGTTTCCGGCCTTACGATCGAATACGGCGGTCAGATCTTCAACGCGATCAAGTTCCCCGAAAGTGAGTTGCTCGGTCTTCTTGCCGCCGTGATCATCCTGTTGCTGGCCTTCGGTTCCGTGTTGGCCATGGGCCTGCCGGTGAGCACGGCGATTTTCGGGCTGGGTGTCAGCATCGGGTTGATCGGCATAGCGAGTCATGGCTTTTCGATGCCTGACTTCGCCCCACAGATGGCCGCGATGATCGGCCTCGGAGTTGGCATCGACTACGCACTGTTCATCGTGTCGCGCTACCGCGAGGGCTTGCACAACGGTCTCGAACCGGAGCAGGCCGTGATGGCATCGATCGACTCCAGTGGTCGAGCGGTGCTGTTCGCCGGAATCACGGTGATCATCTCACTGCTCGGGTTGATGACGATGGGCTTGGCGTTCGTCAACGGCCTGGCCATTTCCGCAGCTGCTGCCGTGCTGGTGATGATGCTTGCCGCCTTGACGCTGCTGCCAGCTCTACTCGGCTTCGTCGGCAACAAGATCGACAACACCTCTCGAGCTGCCGGAATCGCCGTCGGAGTGTTCGTCGGCATCGCCCTGATCGGCGTGTTCGCCAAGCAGCTCGGCCCAGCCCTCGGCGTCGCTGTCCTGCTCGCGGTGCTGGTCATGGTCGCCGGATACCTGCCGTTCGGCCATGCGTTACGTCGCCCGCTGAAGCACCGCGCACCCAAGCCGGTCGACCAGCGATTCTGGTATCGCTGGAGCCGAGTGATCCAACACCGCCCGTGGCGAGCATTCACCCTCGCCGCCATCGCGCTGCTCGTGCTCGCGTCGCCACTGCTATCGATCCACATGGGCTTCACGGATTCCGGCGTGTTGAAGAAGGACCAGACGACTCGTCGCGCCTACGACCTCGTCGCCGAAGGGTTCGGGCCCGGCTTCAGCGGTCCGCTCACGCTCGTGAGCACCGACCCGAAGATGACCGCCGACATTGCCACCAAGGTCGATGCTGCTCTGAAAGCCGACAAGGGCATCTCCTTTGCCACACCGGGGCGGCAGCTGGTCGGATCCGACGGCACGCCGATCTCGCCCGCGACCTGGTCGTGGATCGCGTTCCCGACAACGGCACAGCAGGACCAGGCCACGAACGCGCTCGTCGGCAGACTGCGCGGCAGCGAACTCGGTTCAGTGGGCGCCAACGTCCTCGTCGGCGGCTTCACCGCCGCCGGGATCGACTTCTCGTCGTACATCGCCGGGCGACTGCCAATCCTCATCGGTGCCGTCTTGATCCTCAGCTTCTTGCTGCTGATGGCCGTGTTCCGCAGCCTGCTCGTCCCGCTCAAAGCCGTGATCATGAACCTGCTCTCGATCGGCGCCTCGTATGGCGTCATCGTCGCCATCTTCCAATGGGGTTGGCTGAAGAGCCTGATCGGGGTCGAGCAGACCGGACCGATCGAGCCGTGGGTGCCGATGATGCTGTTTGCCATCGTCTTCGGCCTGTCGATGGACTACGAGGTGTTCCTCCTCTCGAGGATGAAAGAGGAGTTCGTTCGCACCGGAGACAACGGCACCGCAGTTGCGGACGGGCTCGCCGCCACGGCCAGGGTCATCACCGCAGCGGCGATCATCATGGTCTGCGTGTTTTCGGCCTTCGTGCTCGGCGACGACCGCAACCTCAAGCTGTTCGGCCTCGGCCTGGCCTCAGCGGTCTTCGTCGACGCCACACTCGTCCGCATGGTCCTCGTTCCGGCCACGATGGAACTCCTCGGTGACCGCAACTGGTGGTTGCCAAAGTCGATCGACCGGATCTTGCCGAAGCTCAACGTCGAAGGCACCAAGGTCCCGGAGCCCGAGCGCGAACCCGAGCTCGTCTGAAGCGGCCGGCGGGGCGCGCCTTGACAAGCACCCCCGCCATCACGTAGCGATACGACCGCCATGGCCAAACCCCTTGTCATCGTCGAATCGCCAGCGAAGGCCAAGACCATCTCCAAGTTCTTGGGAACTGCCTACGACGTGCGCGCCTCCGTGGGCCATGTCGCCGACCTGCCCAGCAAGGGTTTGTCGATCGATGTCGACAACGGATTCAAGCCGACCTACGAGCTGACCGTGCGCGGCGCCCAGGTCGTCAAAGAGCTCCGGGTGCTGATGAAGGACGCCAGCGAGCTCTTCCTCGCGACCGACGAGGATCGCGAAGGCGAAGCCATCAGCTGGCACCTGCTCGAGTACTTGAAGCCGAAGATCCCGGTCAAACGAATGGTCTTTCACGAGATCACCAAGACGGCGATCGACCATGCCGTCAACAATCCGCGTGGTATCGATTACGGCCTGGTCGACGCGGCAGAGACTCGCCGTCTGCTCGACCGGCTGTACGGCTACGAGGTGTCGCCGGTGTTGTGGCGGCGCGTCAACCGCGGCCTGTCTGCGGGCCGAGTGCAGAGCCCGTCGGTGCGGCTGATCGTCGAGCGCGAGCGCGAGCGCATCGCCTTCGTGTCCGCCGGCTATTGGGACATCGAGCTGATGACGGCGACGTCGCCGGCGTTCGCCGCAACGCTCGTGGCGCTCGACGATGTGAAGGTCGCCACCGGCAAGGACTTCGCCAGCGATGGCAAGATCAAGAAGGGCGTCGTCGTGGTCGACGAGACCCGCGCCCGTGGTCTGGCCGACAACCTCGGCAACTCGGCGTTCTCCGTTCGCTCCGTCGAGGAACGCCCCTATCGAAGTGCTCCCAAGGCCCCGTTCATGACCTCGACACTGCAGCAGGAGGGCGGGCGCAAATTGCGGCTCAGCGCATCGCAGGTCATGCGCGTGGCCCAAGGTTTGTACGAGCGCGGCTACATCACGTACATGCGAACCGACAACGTCACCCTCAGCCAGGAGGCCCTGTCGGCCGTTCGCGCCGAGGTGAAGCGCGGGTACGGCGACAAGTTCCTCTCCCCTGCGCCGCGACAGTTCGCGTCGAAGACCAAGAACGCCCAAGAGGCTCACGAGGCCATTCGGCCTTCGACTCCGCTGCGCAGCCCCGACTCACTGTCGGCCGAGCTCAACGGCCAGGAGCTGTCGATGTATCGCATGATCTGGCAACGAACGTTGGCATCGCAAATGGCCGACGCCACCGGCACCACGATGACCGTCCGGCTAGGTGCGACCGCCGCCGATCCCACCATCGCGACCGGCGTTCTGGTCGACTGCGTCTTCGCCGCGAGCGGCACCACGATCACCTTCGCCGGCTACCGCCAGGTGTACGTCGAGTCGGTCGACGACAGCGAAGCCGCAGACGACGATCGCGAAGCATTGCTGCCGCCGCTCACTGTCGGAGCCGCCGTACGGATCGAATCGCTGACACCGAACGGCCACTCCACGTCGCCGCCCGCTCGCTACACCGAGGCATCACTGGTCAAGCGATTGGAGGAGCTGGGCATCGGCCGGCCGTCGACGTGGGCGTCGATCATCCAGACCGTGCAGGATCGCGGCTACGTCTGGAAGAAGGGCCAAGCACTGGTGCCGACGTGGACCGCGTTCGCCGTTGTCGGGTTGATGGAGAAGCACTTCGGTGAGTTGGTCGACTATGCGTTCACTGCCCGCATCGAAGAGGACCTCGACTCGATCGCTCGCAAAGAGCGCCAGAAGCAGGATTGGCTGCAGAACTTCTACTTCGGCGACGAGGGCGACCGGCTCCCCGGTCTGAAGCGGCTGGTCGAAGAGAACCTCGACGAGATCGATGCCGCCGAGATCAACACCTTTCCCATCGGCACCGACAACGAGGGCCACGAGATCGTCGTCAAGCCGGGCAAGTACGGTCCGTACGTCAAGCGCGGCGACGACACCGCCAGCGTTCCCGACGATCTCACCCCCGACGAACTGACCGTTGAGGTCGCCTTGAAGTTGCTCGCCGCGCCGAAGAGCGACGAACCGATCGGCGAGCTCGCCGGCTACCCGGTGTTCGCCAAGAACGGTCGCTACGGGCCGTACGTGCAGTGGGGTTCGCCCGACCACCTGCCTCCTGGGCTCGACAAGCCGAAGATGGCCAGCCTGTTCAAGACGATGGTGCTCGAACGGCTCAGCATCGACGAGGCCGAGGAGCTGTTGCAACTGCCGCGCACGCTCGGCGCCGACCCCGCTGACGGCGAGGAGATCATCGCCAACAATGGCCGATACGGCCCGTATGTGCACAAGGGCAAGGACTTCCGCAACATCGCCAACGAAGAGCAGTTGCTCACCATCACCCTCGCTCAGGCGCTGGAGATCTTCTCCCAACCCAAGGTCTTCCGCCGCGGTGGAGCGAACAACATGGCCGCCAAAGGTCCGCTGCGCGAGTTCGGCAACGACCCGACAAGCGGCAAACCGGTTGTCGCCAAGGACGGCAAGTTCGGTGTGTACGTCACCGACGGCGAGACCAATGCCTCGCTCTCCAAGGGCGATCGCCTCGAAGCCATGCTTCCCGAGCGGGCCTTCGAACTGCTCGGGGTACGCCGCGAAGCGATCATCGAAAAGGGCGGCGCTCCGGCCAAGAAGGTTCGAGCCACGAAGAAAGCAGCGGCGAAGAAGGCGGCTCCACGCAAAGCCCCTGCCAAGAAGCGCGGCTAACCGCACCATCTGACGCAGGCCCGCCCCCCGCCTGAGGGACAATCGGGACCTGCGCTTCGAAAGTGCGCCCCTAGCCGGCGACCATGACGCCGATCACGCCGGCCAACACCAGCGCGGCGCCGGCGTACTCGCGCCGGGTTTGCCGTTCGTGCAGCCACCAATGAGCGACGGCGAACGTGAACAACAACTCGACCTGACCGAAGGTGCGAACCTTGGCGGCGTTCTGCAGCGAGAAGGCCCACGCCCAACATGCAGAGCCACACACGCTGAGCACGCCGACCTTCGAGCTCGATCGCCAGTAGCGGAAGGCCAGGCCGAGTTGCGGCCGCTCGCGAATCGCCAGATAGCCGCCGTGCACGACGGTCTGGATCGTGTTCATCACGGCGAGTGCCACGATGGCGCGAACCAAGGCTGGGGAGTCACCGAGCGACTGTGAGGCGGCGCGGATGGCGACGGCGGCCAGCCCGAACCCGCTGCCGGCGAACAGGCCGAGCACGGCCGCACGATCGGGGTGCCGCAACACCCGACCACCGGCCAGCACGACCACGCCGCCGAGGCACAACAACGTCGCCGCCCAACCGAGCGGGCGCAGCGCCTCTCCGAGCAACACCGCCGAGAAGATGGCGACCTGCACGACCTCGGTCTTCGAATACACCGTGCCGACGGCGAACCCACGGGCGTCGAACGCGCTGATCAACAGGATCGTCGCCACGATCTGCGCCAACCCGCCACAGGCGATGAACGGCCAGAACCGAGCTGGGATCGACGGCAGGTGTTGGCCGCTGGCAGCCATCACGCCAACCGCGGCGAGAGCAATCGGCGCGCCCCAGACGTAGCGGACGAACCCCGCGCCGCTTACCGAGAGCAGCGATCGAAGCCGCTGCTGCATCGCCGTTCTCCAGGTCTGAAAGATCGCCGCGGCGACCGTCACCGTCATCCACATTGCGGTGTTTACCCTTCTCTTCAGCATCTCATCAGGATCTCATCAGGATCTCATCAGCATCTCATACTATGAGATTCGATTCTCAAACACAGCCTAGCTCACCCGGCTGGGTATGGTGCGCCGAATATGGGTAGGGGTTTCTACATCGCACTCGAGGGCGCCGAGGGCACCGGCAAGAGCACCCACGCGGCTCGACTGGCCACGCACCTCGGAGCGCTGCTCACCCGCGAAACCGGCGGTACCGACATCGGCGTGCGCATCAGGGCCATCCTCCACGACACCTCGCTCACTCATCTTTCGCATCGCGCCGAGGCGCTACTGATCGCCGCAGATCGCGCTCAACACATCGACGAGATCGTTGCTCCGGCGCTGAGCTCGGGTCGCCACGTCGTCAGCGATCGAAGCGTCTATTCGACGCTCGCCTACCAGGGCTATGGGCGCGGGCTGAAGATCGACGAAATCCGTCAGATCAACGAGTGGGCACTCGACTCGTGGTGGCCCGACCTGGTGGTGCTGATCGACACTCCCGCCGAGTTGCTCGAGCGGCGAATGCGCGGCCGCCAACTCGACCGCTTCGAACGCGAAGACGACGGATTTCATGCCCGCGTGCGCGATGGCTTCCGGGCAATGGCCGCAGCCGATCCGGGGCGCTGGGCGGTGATCGATGGTGCCGCAGGCATGGAGGAGGTCGGCACCAACATCCGCCGCGCCGTGACCGAACGGATGGGGCTGTGACCTTGGTGGAGAGCACGTCGGTGTGGGCAGCGGTCGTCGGCCAGACCCAGGCCGTGCGGCGACTCACTCAGGCGGCCGCCAATCCGGTTCATGCCTACCTCTTCGTCGGGCCTCCCGGCTCGACCAAAGACGAAGCCAGCCGAGCCTTCGCCGCGTTGTTGATGGCCGGCGCCGACGATCCGTCGAATCGCGACGCCAGGTTGGCGTTGGCCGGCACACACCCCGACGTTCGTGAGATCGAGCGACTCGGCGCACGGATCTCTGCCGAGCAAGTTGCCGACATCATCCGCAATGCCTCGATGGCACCCGTCGAAGGAAGTCGCAAGGTGATGATCCTCCACGACTTCCACTTGCTCGACGCAGCCGCCGCGGCACGCCTGCTCAAGACGCTGGAGGAGCCACCGGCAAGCACGATCTTCATCGTCCTCGCCGATCAGGTCACGCCCGAGCTCGTCACGATCGCGTCCAGATGCGTGCGGATCCTGTTCGCCGCCCTGTCCACCGACCTCGTGGCCGCGCAGTTGGTCGACTTGGGGATCGACCCCGGGACGGCCGAGGTCGCAGCGAAGGCGGCAGAGGGCAACCTCACGCGAGCTCGCGTGCTGGCCACTGATCCGGGTTTGATGGCCCGCCGCGATGCCTTCGCCGCAATCGCCCGGCGCCTTGACGGCACGGGAACGACCGTGGTGCAGCTGTGCAACGAACTGCTCACTCTGATCGACGCCGCGGCAACGGCACTCTCGGCCCGACACGCCGACGAACTCGCCGCGCTCGAGGCGCGGGTTGCGGCAACCGGCGAACGAGGAAGCGGTCGCAAGCAACTGGAAGACCACCACAAGCGCGAACTGCGACGACACCGAGTCGACGAGCTGCGAAGCGGGCTCGGCGTGCTTGCCGGCACCTACCGTGACGCACTGGTTCGCGGCCAGCTTCCACGCCCAGAGGCGGGCGTCACCGCGGTGACTCGCATCCACACCGCGCTCGAGGCGATGGAGCGCAACCCCAACGAGGCCTTGCTGATGCAGGCGCTGCTGCTCGACCTGCCGTCGCTCTAGCCGCGCCGATTCGAGCTCGACAGCAACGGACGCAGAAGATGGCTCATCTCGTCGCGCGGCACCATCACCGGCTCGACCGCCGCCTGCTGCTGGCCTGGAGGCGGTAATGGCGAGCCGGAATTCGACCCGACTCCCGCCTCGGTCGGACGCACGGTCGAGGCAGCGACCGATGCAGGGGACGGAGCAGGAAACGTCGACGACGAAGCACGCGCCGGCGAGGTCGTGATCGGCTGTTGCTCGAACTCCGCCAACGCGGTCATCGCCACGGCCGACAGCGGCTTGAAGAACAGGTAGCCCTGGGCGAACTCGCAACCCAGTCGAGCGAGCTCCATCGCTTCGCCTTCGGTCTCGACGCCCTCGGCGATCGTCCGCAGCCCCAAGTTGCGCGACATGTTGATGATCGTGTTGGCCAAGGCATTGCTGCGTAGTTCCTCGACCCTCCCGACGATCTCACGGTCGATCTTGATGAAGTCGAGCGGCAGTCGTTGCACGGAAGCCAACGAGCTGCGATCCGTTCCGTAGTCGTCCAAGGCAATGCGAACGCCGTCGCCACGTAGCTCGCGCAGCAGTTCGGATGCGTCGTCACGGTCGTCGACCAACGTCGACTCGGTGATGTCGAGCACCAGACGATCGGCGGGCAACCCGCTGAGCCGCAGTGCACGACGCGTGCCGTCGACGAACCCGGCCTCGCGGAGCTGCACGCGCGAGACGTTGACGGTGACGAACATCGAGTCGTCGGACCAACCCATGGCCGACATGCATGCCTGCTCGATCGCCCACGCGCCGATGGGGATGATCACGCCGGACTGCTCGGCGAGGGGGATGAAGTCGCTCGGGAAGACGTTGCCGTAGATGTGATGGTCCCAGCGAAGCAGGGCCTCGGCGCCCACGGTGCGCCCGTCGGACAGTCGCACGATCGGCTGGTAGACGAGGTGGAGCTGATCGCGACCGAGCGCCGCGGCGAGATCGCGCTTGTACTCGTTGCGCCGCTCGGTCTGGCGTCCGAGATCGGCGTCGAAACCCTCGACCTGACCCTTGCCCAACTGCTTGGCTCGATCCACTGCGAGATCGACGTTGCGCATCAGGTCGGCTGCACTGTTCCTCGGCTCGGCGACAGCGATGCCGATGCAACCGCTCACCGACACCGATTGGAAGTCGTTGACCTTCACGGAGTTCTTGAGGTCGGCGAGCACCTGGCGCGCCATCGCGGTGGCCTCGGCAACCGGAACACCGGCGAGCAGGATCCCGAACTCATCGGGGCCGATACGGGCTACGAGGCTCGACACGTCGGCGAAGCGGACCGCGAGGCGATCGGCCACCGAGCGCAGCAACACGTCGCCCGCGGTGTGTCCGAGGCCCTCGTTGATCGTCGTGAAGTCATCGAGGTCGATGAAGATCATCGTCGGCAGTTGACCATTCTCGAGTTCTGCGCCGAGAACCTTGAGGAAGTTGGCGCGATTGGCAAGACCGGTCAACGCATCGTGATCGGCGCGATAGCTCAACTGGTGTTCGAGCGTGCGATTGGCCGTCACATCCCGCAGCGTCACGACGGTTCCGGAGACCGCGACGTTCTGGATCAGGTTGACGGCCGACAGATCCATCGTGCGCCGCTCGCCATCTTTGTGCAACGCCGAGACCTCGAGCGTGATCGAGGACTCGGGACGCAGTTGCCGCACGTCCATCCACAATCCCACTCGCAGCTCACTGCTGGCCCGCACGTCGAGGGAGTCGACGGGCCGACCGACCCATTCGTCGGCTTCGTAGCCGAGTACGTACTTCAGCGCGGGGCTCGTGTAGGAGATCCGCCCGTCGGCGTCGACGAGCACGACGACGTCGGACGACCGCTCGACGAGCGAGGCCAATCGGTCGTTGCCGCGTCGCTCGGTGAGGTTGCGCACGCTGACGGCCAGACCCCACAGCCGGGTGAGGGCGAGCAAGGAGACGACCGCGGCGATTCCGGCGGCCGCCAGCACGGTCGCGTGCGACGCGGTGCCATTCGTCAACACCGTCACGAGAACGATCTGTGGAGCGATCGCCGAGAGCACGATGGACAGCAGACGAACTCGACTCAACCGCACCGCGTCGTGCACGACTTGCGCCGACTCGCTGTGATGGCGGTCGAGAGCGGCCCACACGAAGAACCCGAACGACAGTGCGATGACACCATCGGTCACCGCGGGCGAGAGGTGACGGTCGCCGACGTCTGACCAATAGCTCATCATGTCCGCGGCGAAGCGGGTGACGAGCGCCAACTGCAGCGCCACGAAGGATCGGCTGCGTGCCCTGTATCCCAACGACAACCGGGCGCCGAGCGCGACCAGCACCAGGTCGGAGGCGGGCAGGCTGAGCGAGAGGAGGCGACCCGAGGAGTCAAGCGTCGATCGCGCGAGTGTCGGCTCGATGATCGCGACCCACATCACCAGTGCCGTCGCCAAGGCGACGATGCTGGCCTCGAGTGCCAGATAGCGATCGCGAATCGGTGACCGATCGGCAATCATGGCCAACAAGGCCAGGGCCACGAGCGTTCGATCCGGGGCACGCAAGATGCTGGCCAACTTGGCCGCATCGTGCAGTCCGAATGCCGATTGCCAGAGCAGGATGGCAAACGAGGCGGCCGTCATCGCGCACGAGCCGGCGATCGCCGCCCAGGCGATCCGGTCGCCGCGTTGACGCCAGCGAGCGCCGACAATCGCGGCGAGCGCGGCAACGACAGGTGGGACCACCATCCAGCGGCTGCCCGGTGCCCAGGTGGTGCGGATCTGCCAGCAATAGGCAAACGCGGCAACGCCAATGACCGCCGCTAGAACAACCCGCCACCACTTCACGTCGAAATGATCGGCAAGATCTCTTCAAGGTTGAGCAAGTCACATCGACGTAGTTTGACTCGAACATGCTGCACTTGGCCCCGATTTCGGATGTCATCCAGAGTGGTCGCCAGCTACGATGCACGCCGCGCCCAGGTAGCTCAGTCGGTAGAGCAACGCACTCGTAATGCGTAGGTCGTGGGTTCGATTCCCACCTTGGGCTCCGAGAAAGCCCAGCTAGATAGATGTTTTTGGATCCGGAGTTGGTCTTACAAAAGTGATCATCCAAGATCCATCCAAGATTTTGATGTAGCGTTCTCGGCGTGAAGGGATCGATGCGCGAGCGCCGGCCTGGCGTGTGGGAGCTCATCGTGCAGCTGCCGCGCGACGAGAGCGGAATGTCCGCCCGACAGATCAGCCGGACGGTGCGTGGCACAAAGCGCGAGGCTCAGCGGGCGCTGGCCGCGCTCGTCACCGAGGTGTCGGCCGGCAAGGTCTCGGCGTCGACGACGTTGCTCGGACAGTTGCTCGCACGATGGCTGGATCACGTTGCGGGCCAGTTGTCGCCCACAACGGTGCGCGAGTACCGGCGACTTGTGGCAACGATGCTCGAGCCCGATCTCGGCAAGCTCACGTTGCGGCGCATCACCACTCAGCGACTCGACGCGTACTACGCCAGCCTCGTGCGCGATCGCGGCCTGTCCGCTGCCTCGATACGGCACGTTCACGCGGTGCTGCGGGGGTCGCTCGGCCAGGCGGTGCGTTGGGGGTGGATTCCGACAAACCCGGCTGCAGCAGCGTCACCGCCGAGAATCCGGCGCCACGAGATCTCGCCCCCACCGATCCACGACACACGCGAGCTGCTCAAAGCCGCCGACGAGCAGAACCCCGAGTTCGGTGCGCTGTTACGCGTCCTCGCGGCAACAGGCGCGCGGCGAGGCGAGGCGTGCGGGTTGCGATGGTCCGACATCGACTGCACCGCCGGCACCGTCTCGATCCACCGCTCCGTAGCAACCGTCGCCGGTGGAATCGTCATCAAGGACACCAAGACCCACGCCGCGCGGCGAATCGCGATCGACTCCGAGACACTCGCCGCGCTCGCCCGTCAACGGGGGCGAATGGAGGAGCGTGCCCGGATCTGCCGCCTGGCGTTCAACGAAGACGGCTTCGTGTTTACGTCCGGAGTAGACGGCTCGCATCCGTTGCATCCCGACACGATCACCGGCGGTTTCCGGCGACTCTGCGACAAGATCGGTCTGAAAGGTGTTCGGCTGCATGACCTCAGGCATCTGCACGCCACCCAGTTGTTGGCCGCAGGAGTGCCGGTGCGTACCGTCAGCGGCCGCCTCGGCCACGCCAACGCGGCGACCACTCTCAACGTCTACGCCCACTTCCTCGAAGCCAGCGATCGCGAAGCGGCCGACGTCATAGCCGAATTGCTCGAAACGCCGGGCGAGTCGGTGTCGACTGTCTGATCCGAAGTCTGAGTCGGGCGCGTCCGGCTGGCCAATCCAGCACGATCGGATTGGCAATTGGATTGGCGAAGATCGACCCGTGGAGAACTTCACAGTGCCCGGCTGCCTCGTCGGTGTATCGAGCCTTAGCGGTCCTTGAGCATCGTGGTGACATCTCGGTTTGCGGCGATCGTGGCGAGTACGGCGGAGAGTGCGCTGCAGATGCCGAGAGCGACGAGTTGGCGTTCCCAGGTGGCGGTGGTGGGGAAGCCGGTGATGTGTTCCATTGCGAGGGACGATGTGGCTGCAGAGAGGGCCCAGCATCCGAGGAGCAGTCCGTTTTCGAGGGCGAGCAGAACGAGGAGCGCGAGGCGGGATGTGCCGGCGATGCGGTAGATCCCGAGTTCGCTGGCGCGTGATCGATGGGTGAGGGCGACGACGAGAGCCAGGAGGGTGCCGATGGCCGGGTAGATGGCTAGCCCGGGGCGGTGCTGGAATCGTTCGTAGGGGTGTGTGCCGATAGATGTGAGGACGCGCCGTGTCGAGACCTGGAGGGTGGTCGCCGAAATCGACGAGGCGAGACGTACGCCGACGGCATCGTCGCTCGAGGGGGTCACTGTGACCAGGCAATCGTGGACGTTTCCGGACATGCGATCGAGGGGGAGGGGTATGACGATGCTTCCGTCAAGGTTGGCGAGGGCGAGGTCGTTGGGGATGAGTTGGGTGATCTGGTAGGTGGTGCCGTTCGGGGCGGTGAGCGTTCT
>JANYKU010000111.1 GCA_025358075.1 Ilumatobacteraceae bacterium | reverse complement strand
CTACGTTGTACAGCACGGTGCTGAAGCACATCGCCGTCGTCGATCTGGTCGCGGTCGCCGCCGGCTTCGTGCTGCGAGCTGTCGCCGGCGCCGTGGCGACCAATGTTCCGATGAGCAAGTGGTTCTCATTGACGACCTCGTTTGCCTCGCTGTTCATCGTCACCGGCAAGCGCTACGCCGAGCTCCGCGATCTTGGCGATCTTGGCGATGCGGCTCAAACACGACGAACGCTCGACGACTACTCGCTCGGGTTCTTGCGCATCGTGCTGTCGGTCAGCTGTGGCGCCGCGCTGGTGACGTACTGCATCTGGGCGTTCGACACCCCCCAGTTGACCGGAACGACGTGGCCGTTCTATGAGCTCTCGATCATCCCGATGGGCACCGCATTGTTGCGGTACACCCTGATTCTGGAGCAAGGTCATGGCGCCGCGCCCGAAGAGATCTTCGCCCACGATCGTGTGTTGCAAGCCCTCGGCCTGGTCTGGCTCACCATCTTCGCGATCGCGGTCTACTTCGCGTGACCCGTCGATCGTTCGACGAAGTCTCTGGCCTGATCAACGACGTCGACGGATGGTTGTCGCCCGAGCAGGCCGCTCGGTTGTACGCCGCTGCCGCGGCAACATGCCCCGGCCAGCAGATCGTCGAGATCGGCAGCTTCCGCGGTCGCAGCACGATCGTGCTGGCCAGCGCGGCACCCGATGGTGTCGACATCGTGACCATCGACCCGCACGCCGGAACCGACCGAGGCCCGCAGGAGATCCGCGGTTATCAGACCGCGGCTGCGGGCGATCATGAGGTGTTCATCGCCAACCTCGCCGCCGCCGGGGTCGGCGACCGCGTGCGTCACGTTCGTGAGTTCAGCGACGACGCGCACGGCGCAGTGACCGGCACGATCTCCGTGCTGTACATCGACGGGGCGCACCGATACTCGCCGGCGCGCGAAGACATCCGCAGGTGGGGCGCGCGCATCGAGCGTGGCGGCACGATGTTGCTCCACGATTCCTTCTCGTCGATCGGCGTGACGATTGCTATCTGTCGGGAGCTGATGTTCGGCCGGCGGTTCCGGTACATCGGCAGGTCGCGATCATTGACCGAGTACCGAAGCGATCTCGGCGGCGGTGGCCTGGCGGTGGCCACCAATGCTGCGCGCCAGCTCGCCCAGCTGCCGTGGTTCGCCAAGAACCTCGCCGTCAAGGTGATGCTGACGCTTCGTCTAGGCGGCGTGATGTCGAGAATCACCGGTCGGCGGCCGGAGTGGCCGTACTAGCTCCATCGAGGGACAAGTCGGGCCGTAGGCTGGGACGACTGATCATGCCCACCAAACCTGAACCGGACGGCGACGCACGACAGAACGACGCGCGTCCAAGCCGTGGACTGCGGGCCTTGGCGGGCTCATCCGTCGCGGCGGCGCACCCCGCCGATTGGGAGCAGCGCCATTGGACGAGCCGCGTGCTCCACCGTGTTGGCGAGCTCACCGCTCGATCATCGGCGGGCGTGATGGCCACCGTTCTCGTGATCCTGTGGGTGGTCGTAGGGATCGTCTACGACTTCCCGACGTGGTGGGCCACGGTGCTCTACAGCGGTACGGCGTCTGCGACGTTCGTGATGGTGTTCGTGATCCAACACACGCACGAACGCCAGACTTCGGCGATGCAACGCAAGCTCGACGAGCTGATCCGTTCTTCCTCCGGGGCCGACGACGGCTTGATGGCGGTCGAAGAAGCGTCGGATGATCATCTCCAGGCATTGACCGATCGCCATGTGGCCGCAGGCCAGCGGATGAGGGAGTAAACCCAGCGCGGCTCCGGGTGCACGGGTCTTGGTCAGCAGTGGTCGATAGGTGAGAGCGAACCGTTGTGAACGAGGAAGGCGGACGATCTGCTGCTGGTGATGTACTCGCTGCGGATCGTGATGCACGGCCCGCCGTCACCGATCGCGATGGATACCCGGGCACTGGCCACCCCGAACTCCGTACCGATCTTGTTCGACGAGGTGTACGCGGCGCTCATGATGTCTTGGTCGCTGACGGTGACCGACAGAGCGAGCTGCTTGACTCGCTAGTTCTCGTCGTTCACCCTTCGTTCCGCATAGATGGTGGTGAGGGCCAACGCAAGTGCAGCGAAGAACCCGATCGCGAGGATGATCTTGAGCCGATGACGGCGGCCGCTCGTCGAATCCGCTGGCTGCGGCAGCGGGGCAGCGTCGGTCACGCCGGCATCCTGCCATCAATCGCGCGCGGCGCGGGAGGGCATGACGCTTCCGGTCGTCAGAAGGGTCTGAAGACCCTACTTGCTGTTGGTTTGCTCGCCGGATACTGGCGGTGTCGGGAAGGAGTTTCCTTCATGAGAACTTCGACGGCGCGAGCGTGCACGTTGGCGCTACTGATCATGGTCGTTGCAGGACCGAAGGCCACGCCACGACTTCCTCCTCGCTGGTTCATCCGGCTCTTCTGGATCACCCATCGCCGCCTGTACCGCCTGACGGGCGGCCGTCTGGGTCTGTGGCGGCCGAAGCGCAACCGTTGGGGGGCCATGCGTCTCACCACTGTCGGGCGGCGGACCGGCCTCGAACGCAGCGTCATGGTCGGCTACTTCGAGGATGGGCCGAACCTCGTCACGATGGCGATGAACGGCTGGGGGCGAGGGCGAGCCGGCATGGTGGCTCAACCTGCAGTCCCACCCCGAGGTACAGGTCGACCTTGCCGACGGACCGCGTCTGGTCACGGGCCGGGCCGTCCGCGGCGAGGAGCGGGAACGGCTGTGGTCACGATGGCGAGAGATCGACAAGAACCTCGACGCCTACGCAGCCCGCCGCACGAAGCAGACCGCAGTCGTCATCCTGGAACCGCGGCCGTGTCCTGGTCAACCATCAGATCCGGAGGTGGTTGACCGTTTGGCCGCAGAATCGGGTGGGTACTAGGGCCGAGGAGGATTTGATGACCGAGCTCGATCACCAGGAAACCCGTGTCGACAACAGGGTGCTGCCTCCCTTGCCCTACGACTCGTTGGCCGACTACATCGCCGCCGGTGGTGGCAAGGGATTGGAAGCTGCACGAGCCGTCTCCGCCGACACGGTGATCGAGGAACTGGTGGCATCGGGCCTTCGTGGCCGCGGTGGGGCCGGCTTCCCGACCGGCGTGAAATGGAGAACGATCAAGTCGTTCGCCTCCGACACACTCAACACGTCGGTGGTGGTCAACGCTGCCGAGGGCGAACCGGGCACCTACAAGGACCGCACGATCATCCGCGTCAACCCGTACGCTGTCCTCGAGGGCGCGTTGATCGCAGCCCGAGCGATGGATGCGAAGTCGATCGTCGTCGCCACGAAGGCCGAGTTCAAAGACGAGATAGAACGTCTCCGTGGCGCAACCGCCGAGATCGCCGCAGCGGGCTGGTGCGACGGCATCCACGTTCGCGTTCTCGAGGGACCCAGCGAGTACCTCTACGGCGAGGAGACCGCGCTACTTGAAGTGATCGATGGTCGACCACCGTTCCCGCGCATCGCCCCGCCGTTTCGGCGAGGGGTCGATGAGGTCGTCAAGTCGGATGCCGACGTGGAATCCGGAAGCGGGTTGCCGGCAGATGTGCGGATGGCGACGACCGACGAGTCGAGCGCCGCGCCACCGGTTCTGGTCAACAACGTGGAGACGATGGCGAACATCGCGGCGATCATCGCCAAGGGTGCGGAGTGGTTCAGATCGGTTGGCACGCCTGAGTCGCCAGGCACGATCGTGTGCACGATCACGGGTGCCGTGCGCAAGCCCGGCGTCGCCGAGCTACGAATGGGTACCTCACTTCGGGAGGCGATCGACCAAGCGGGCGGCGGGCTGCTGCCGGGCGCACAGGTCAAGGCGGTGCTCGTCGGAGTGTCGAACACCGTGCTCACCGCCGACCAACTCGATACCGAGCTGAGCTATGAGGCGATGAAGGCGATCGGCAGTGGCCTCGGATCCGCCGGGTTCATCGTGGTCGGCGACAACACGGTGGCGATCAGCGTCGCTGCGGGCGCATCGCGGTTCCTTGCCGTCGAGTCGTGCGGCCAGTGCACGCCGTGCAAGCAGGACGGCGCGGAGATCGCCGAGTTGCTCGAAAAAATGGCCCGTGCCCAGGCCGAACCGGGAGATCTGGCGACGGTGAGAACGCGGCTGGGGACCATCACGGTCGGCGCACGGTGCAGTCTGGCGACCCAGCACCAGGCGGTTGTGGGCAGCCTCCTCGACGCCTTTGCCGAGCAGATCGAGGCAAGCGCCGAACCAGGCGCAACCCGGGTCGACGTCGAGCTGATCGCCGCGCTGGAGTTCCTTGACGACCAAGGTGCCAGGCTCCGACGCCTCGTTCGCCAACAAGCAACTGGACTGGACCTATGACCAGTCCGATAGCGGAAAGAGCCCCGTCGACCGGTTCACCGACCACCGCGCCACGGAAACGGCCGACGGATAGGATCTTCAAACGTGTCGAACCCCTCTCGAGCCCGTCTATGGGGCTGGGGTCACACCAAGCCCACGATGGCCGAGGAAGTGTCAGTCGACCGGGCGGGCGTCGCCGGCGCGGTGAAGGAGGCCGGCGAGCGTGGAATCCTGGCGCGAGGCCTTGGGCGTAGCTATGGCGATGCCGCGCAGAACGGCGGCGGCCTCGTGTTGCACCTCACGTCGGACGCATCGGAAGTTGTGCTCAACCCCACGACGGGCTTCGTCACGGTTGGTGCCGGAGTCAGCATCGACCAGTTGCTGCGCGTGATCGTGCCGCGTGGCTTCTTCATCCCGGTCACACCGGGCACGCGATTCGTCACCATCGGCGGAGCGATCGCCAGCGACATCCACGGCAAGAACCACCACGTCGATGGGTCGATCGGCAATCACATCGAGTCGATCACCATGGTGCTGGCCGACGGTTCGACGACCGTGATCGGTCCTCGCCACAACCCGGCACTGTTCTGGGCGACCGTCGGCGGCATGGGTCTGACAGGGGTGATGCTCGACGCATCCATTCGTCTGCTACCCGTGGAGACCAGTCGGATGCGCGTCGATACCTCGCGCCTTGCCGATCTCGATGACTTGATGGCCTCGATGAGCCAAGGTGACGACGATGTGCGATACAGCGTCGCCTGGATCGACCTCGTGGCCAAGGGTCGACACCTCGGCCGCAGCGTCCTGAGCCGCGGTGATCACGCAACGTTGGACGAGCTCGATGCCCGCCAAGGGGTCGCCCCACTTGCGTACGGACCACGCCAACTCGCCTCGGTGCCTCCGCTCGTGCCGGCGATGGGAGTGCTCAACCACGCCACGGTCGCGGCCTTCAACGAGTTCTGGTTCCGCAAGGCGCCGTCGCACCGTGTCGGCGAGATCCAGGGGATCGGGGCGTTCTTTCATCCACTCGACTTCGTCGGGGCGTGGAACCGGCTGTACGGCACTCGTGGGATGGTCCAGTACCAATTCGTCGTTCCGTTCGGCGAGGAGCAAGCGATGCGAACAGTCGTGGAGCGTCTGTCGGCCAGCGGGGCCGCCAGCTTCCTCGCTGTGCTCAAGCGCTTCGGCGCCGCCAACCCAGCGCCACTGAGCTTTCCCCGAGCCGGCTGGACGCTCGCCCTCGATCTTCCCGGAGGATCGCGAGGGCTCGATGATCTGCTCCACGGGCTCGACCGCGTCGTACTCGACGCCGGTGGCCGCCATTACTTCGCCAAGGACGCCCACATGACCCACGAGGCAGTGCGTCGCGGTTACCCGCGCCTCGAAGAATGGAAGGCGATCCGCGATCAAGTCGACGCACATCGAGTGTGGCAGAGCGATCTCGCCCGCCGTCTCGGGTTGATCTGACTATCTGAATCGCGCTGGCTGAATCGCGCTGGCCCGAACCACACTGGAGCTACATGGAAAACGCCCTCGGCCAACCGCAAACCATCGTGCTGCTCGGCGGTACCAGCGACATCGGGCTGGCCATCGTGCGCCACTTGCTGAACCCCACGACGCTGGCGGTTGTGCTTGCCTGTCGCAACGTCGAGGCCGGAGAACGTGCCGCGGCCGGACTTCGCTCCGACGGCGTCGTCGTCGACGTCGTCGCCTTCGACGGTGCTGCCACGGGCACGCACGCCGAATTCGCCCGGTCGCTGTCGGACAAGCATGGCGACATCGACGTTGCAATCATCGCCTTCGGAATCTTGGGAGACGGCTCCGAGACGAAGGTCGACTGTGATGCCGCAGCAGAGTTGACCAACATCAACTTCACCGGTGTCGTGTCGAGCACGATCGCCGTCGCCAACCAGATGCGTCGGCAAGGACATGGATCGATCGTGATGCTCAGCAGCGTTGCCGGGGAGCGGGTGCGCCGTGCCAACCCGGTCTACGGCGCGACCAAGGCCGGCATCGACGGATTCGCTCAAGGCTTCGGCGACGTCATTGCCGCCGACGGCGTGCACATGTTGATCGTCCGCCCAGGATTCGTTCACTCCAAGATGACCACGGGGTTGAAGGCACAGCCGTTCGCCACGACACCGGAGAAAGTGGCCGCAGCCACCGTCAAGGGACTGCGCTCCAAGCGCAGAATCGTGTGGGCCCCGGGGATCCTCCGCTTCATGTTCATCGTGCTGCGACACCTGCCCGGCCCGGTGTGGAGACGCCTCCCTCTTGGCTGACGACGAAGCTCCATCGATCCAGCAGCTTGCCGACGACATGATCTCCGTCGGTGTACGACGTGTGCATGTGTTGGCGTGGCGCGACCTCGACGATCCTGACGCGGGTGGGTCGGAGGTGCACGCCGACGAGTTCATGCGCCGATGGGCCGCCGCAGGTCTCGACATCACACAGCGCACCTCGGCCGCCATTGGTCAACCGTCGGCGGCCACACGCAACGGCTATCGGGTCATCCGTCGGGGCAGCCGCTACTCGGTCTTCCCGCGCGCCGTTGGCAGCGAGTTGATACGGCACATGGGGCCGTTCGACGCGCTGGTCGAGGTGTGGAACGGCGTGCCGTGGATGAGCCCGGTGTGGTGCCGCAAGCCGCGAATCGCCTTCCTGCATCACGTGCATGGGCCGATGTGGGATCAGCTGCTGCCGACCCCGTTGGCCGGCATCGGACGGGCGCTCGAGGCTCGACTGGCACCGCCGTTCTACCGGCGTACCCTCACCCTGACCCCCTCTGAGGCGACGCGGCTCGACTTGCTCGGTCTCGGGTTTCGCCCCGACCGTGTGATCGCGGTCAACAACGGTGTCGATCGACAGTTCCAGCCGGGCGGTCAACGATCGGACTTACCACTCGTCGTGTGTGTTGCCAGGCTCGCACCGGTGAAGCGCCAGGACGAGCTGATCGAGGCTGCCGTGATCGCCCGTCGCCGAGTTCCAGACCTGCGGCTGGTGATCGTCGGCGACGGTCCCTTGCGGCCATCGTTGGAGGCTCGCGTCGCGGCCCACGGCGCAGAGGAATGGATCACGCTTGCTGGTCGGCTGACTCACGCCGAACTGGTCGCCGTCTACCAACGAGCGTGGCTCGTCAGCAGTGCCTCGCTGGCCGAGGGTTGGGGATTGACAATCACTGAGGCGGCGGCATGTGGCACTCCCGCAGTCGCCACCGATGTCAGCGGCCATCGCAGTAGCATCGTCGACGGTGTCACTGGCGTGCTGTCACCCCTCGACCGGCTGGGTGACACGATCGCCGACGTGCTCCTCGACAACGACCGTCGCGCCGGCCTCGCCGCAGCGGCACTCGCCCGAGCGCGCACGTTGACGTGGGACGCGTCGGCGCGGGGGATCCTGGCCGCGCTGCACGCGCAGGTTCGTCGCCGACACCCCGGCTGAGCACGCGGGTCAGCGGGGGAGCAGCCTGGTTGCCACCTTCAAAGCGCGCAACGCGCCCTGCTTGGCAATCGTGCGGTGTTGCGAGCGCCCGGCCTCACCGATCTGCGAGCGGTGTTCGATGAACCAGTCGTAGCTGTCGGCGAGCATCGCCTCGTTCGACCACCGTGGCTGCCACCCGAGCGCGTCACGAACGTGGTCGATGTCGAACCACAGCGACTTCGAGTACATCATCCAGTGGTACGGCGCGAATGGGACCAGGTGTGCTGCCGCTCCGAGCCTCATCAATGCCGCTGCCGGCCGGACGGGCAGCGATCTGACGCGCGAGCCCGTCCCGGCGTGAGCGCAGAGCGACTCCAGCGACTCGCGCATCGTGCCGAACTGATCGGTGCCGGCGTTGAACACGGCCGGTCCCGGCGATCCGGCAGCCAGGACGCACACCTCGGCGAGGTCGTCGGCGTGCACGAGTTGATAGCGATTGTCTCCCGTGCCGAGCACGAAGATGTCGGCGCCGTCGGCCACCCAGTCGAAGAGGATCCCGAAGATCCCGAGTCGACCGTGCCCGAGGATGGTACGCGGCCGGATGATGGTGACGTCGAGGCCGTCCGACACAGCAACCTGGCATGCCCGTTCGGCGGCGAGCTTGGCCCGGCCATAGGCCTCGACCGGTGCCGGCTCCGTAGTGGGCAGCACGGGGTTGCCCGCGGGAATGCCGAACACCGCGCTCGATGACGTGTGCACGACCTTGCCGACCCCGGCCCGCGCTGCCTCGCGCAGCAGGTTCAGCGTGCCGTCGACGTTGACCGTTCGCAGCAACTGCTCATCACGGGCCAGTGGTACCTGGGCGACGTTGTTGAAGACGATGTCGCACCCGGCCACCGCACGCGCTACCACCTGCGAGTCACGGATGTCGCCGACGATCAGCTCCACATCGCCACTGGCGTCGCCGTCCGCGTTGAGGTCGAGCACACGGACTCGATGCCCGGCCTCGAGGAGGCGCCGCACGACCACCGAGCCGAAGTAGCCGGTGCCTCCGGTGACCAGGCTGGTGGTCACAACTCGAGACCTTGCTCGACGCACCAACGGATGCTGCTGCGCATCCCTTCGTACAACTCGACGCGAGGCTCGTAACCGAGTTCGGAGCAAGTGGCGGAGATGTCGCAGGCGATGGTGTGGTTCATCTCGCCGAGCACATGAAGTTGTTGCTGACAGCGGCCGAGGCGCTGAACGACGCGGTCGCCGAGCTCGGCAACGCGCCCGGCCAGAGCCGGCAACCGCGCTGACGGTTCCTTCACCGTGAAACCCTCGTCGTGGAGGGCGCGGCCGACCGTGGCGACGATCTCGTTGACCGTGTAGGCCCGTGCGTCGGCCACCCAGTAGCAGCGTCCTTTGGCGGCCGGCGTCAACTCGGCAGCGATCAGGCCGTCGACGAGGTTGTCGATGTACACCATCGAGCGACGCTGCTCGCCATCGCCGACCACGGGAAACTTGCCGGCCCTCACCAGCCGGAAGAACGTCGTCTGCCTCGGTGGCTGGAACGGACCGTAGAACCACGGTGGGCGCACGATCGTGGCATCGAGCCCATGCGTGACGGCGTCGAGTACGGCAAGCTCGCCTTCCATCTTCGACCACCCGTAGTTGAGGTACGGGTGGTACGGCTCGGTGGCTCGGAAGGAGTCGCTCGTTTGCGCGTTCGTTCCGAACGGGCTGTTCGACGACACGTGCACCAACCGCCGCACGCCATGGTCGAGCGCCGCCTCGGCAACGTTGCGAGTGCCGTTGACATTGATCTCCAAGAACTGGCGCGTGCGCTTGGGATGGATGATGCCCACCGTGTGGATCACGTCGACATCGGCGCCGATTCCGTACAGCAGCCGCGCCGCGGTATCGGGCTTGGTGATGTCGCCGATCACGACCTCGACGTTGCCGAGTGACTCCAGCCGGCGGCCCTCGGATGTTGACTGGGCGAGCAGGCGCAAACGGCGTCGCGACGGATCGGCGAGCAGCCGGTGCACGAGGGCCTGCCCCAGCCAACCCGTGGCACCCGTCACCACCGTGACCGCCGGGCTGGCGAACTGCTCACCCACGCGGACGCTCCGTCGCTGCAAATCGCCGGGCGTTGCGAATGGCCAGTGCCATGACCGTGCCCTGCGGGTTCACGCCCGGCGCCGTCGGCAACAGCGAGGCGTCATTGACCCACACGTTGGTGGTGTCGTGAACCCGACCGAACGAGTTGGCCCCGCACCGCCTGGTGTCTTCGCCCATCGGCACGGTTGAACACAGATGGACGGTCATCACACTGGCCTTGGCGGCCGAGAACGTGGACTGCATGGTCGCAAGATCGCGGCGGTTACGCACCACGGGTGCACCGCGGAACGACGGGTAGACCTCGTCGGCCCCGGCCTCGAGCATCAGCAGCGCCAGGCGACTGAGCCCGCTTCCGAGCAACGCCCGATCACGTCGGGTCAGTGCGTACGTGACGATCGGATCACGCAGGCCACGCACGGCTCTCACTCTGCCACGCCCCTCGCTGGTGATCGCCGCGTAGTAGATGCTCATCCGTCGCCAGTCGGTGATCGCCCGCGAGAACGTGCGCCACTGATCGCTCAGCGCCAGCGCCACCAGCCCTGGTTGGCTTGCGGACCCGCCGAACGACAGGTCTGGCGCGAACTCCTTGACCTGATGCACCGGTACATCACCCGGCACGTTGAGCTCGTCGGCGAAGCGGGCGGTGAGCTTCACCGTTGGGTGGACCGCCAGCGAGCGGCCGATGTACCCGGCGATCCGCGAGCGCTGCAAGAGCGCCGGCGACTGAATGGCCCCACCGCAGACGAAGACATGGCGGAAGTCGATGGTCCCGTGCCGCCCGTCGCCGAGCGTCGTGGTTGCCCGAGTGGCCTTGCCATCGGCCATCTGCAACTGGTCGATGCGACAGCCCGTGACCAGTCGTGCCCCGTGCGACGCTGCCTGAGGGAGGTACGTGCGCGTCATGCTTTGGCGCTGACCGGAACTTGCGTCGCCGCTCGCGTACTTCATCCACCGCGGGATCTCGCTGTTCTGCCAACCGAGCCGCTCCGCGCCGCGCCGCAACACGTCGCTCGGGGCGCTCGGCGGCCCCGGCACCAGGCTCACGCTGATCACCTGCTCGACTTCGTTGGCGATCGACATCACCTCCTCCGGTCGAAGATCGTTGATGCAGAAGTCGGTGGCCCATCGTTGCAACAGATCTTCCGGAGGCCGGCGGTACAGCCCGCTGTTGATCTCGGTACCACCGCCCGCACACCTGCCTTCAGTGTAGGCGATGGACGGCAATCCAAGGGCGACGGTGACGCCACCGGCGCGGTATTGGAAATCCATCTGCTGCAGCGAGAACGGAACGACCGAGCCCTGCTCGATCCATTCGCCCTCCTCGACGATCAGCACATCGAAGCCTGCTTGGGCCAACACGGCTGCCGTCGTCGCGCCACCGGCACCGGAGCCGATCACCAACACCTCAGCATGCATCTGTGCGGTCGCTGCGGTGGAGTTCACGACGCCGCTCCGGTGGGCAAGGTGTCGGGCCACCGGTCCCACACGTAGGCGTAGCCGAGTGAACGGATCAGCCGTGGGTATTCGCCGAGCAGCGGGATCGACTTCGATGCCAGGAATCGAGCCACCAACCGCCCGCCGGGGGCGGCCATCACACCTCGGTAGAGCAGTGCGATCACGGTCAGGCCGAAGCGGGTGAAGCTCGGCACGCCATTGGCCCGACGTTGCACGAACTCGACGACTTCGGCGCGGCGGGCATCGGGCAGTTGCGGCAGGTCGGCGGTCAACAGCAGATCGGCGAAGGGCCCGACGATCGTGTCGAGTCGACGAAGACGTGAAGCCGAAGGCATGCGAGCCGGTCAGGTTAGCTACGCTCGCAGCCCGTGCGCGCCCTTGTCGTTCTGCCGACCTTCAACGAGGCCGAGAACATCGTCGGCTTCCTCCGCGCCGTTCGACAGGCCGTCCCCGATGCGGACGTGCTGGTCGTTGACGACAACAGCCCCGACGGCACCGCGGCGCTGGCCGAGGAGGCCGCGGCGGAGCTCGGACGGATCAAGGTGCTGCACCGGGCGGGCAAGTTGGGGCTTGGTGCCGCGTATCGACACGGCTTCACCACGGCGTTCGACGAGAGCTACGACGTGATCGTGTCGATGGACTCCGACTACTCCCACGATCCGACCGTCATCCCGACGATGTTCCGTCTGCTCGCCGAAGGTGCTGACGCCGTGATCGGATCGCGCTACGTGCCCGGTGGCGACACGGTCGATTGGCCGCTGCGACGTCAGCTGCTCTCGAAGTGGGGCAACCGCTACACCTCGGCGGTCCTTCGCCTTCCCATTCGTGACTGCACATCTGGCTTCCGCGCCTACCGCGCCGAGGCGTTGAAGGCGATCGACCCGGCCTCGACGAGCGCCGAGGGCTATGCCTTTCTGACCGAGCTGGTGCGCAAGTTGATCGCCAACGGGGCCACCATCGTCGAGACCCCGATCGTGTTTCGCGATCGACGATATGGAACCTCGAAGATGTCGGGCCGGATCATCGCCGAATCGATGCTGCTGGTCACCAAGTGGGCCGTCCGCGATCGCACGCGGCGTCAGCCGACGCGGTAGATCCTGCCGCTCAGGATCTGGCCGGCGCCGGTTCGCAGTTGCGCCCGAACGATGTCGTCGTAGTAGATCGGGCCACGATGCCTGCGTCGTCGTAGCGGAATGGTGACGACCGAGGTGAGCAACCGCGCCGACAGAGTTTCGGTCCGGCGATGTAGCGCATCGGCGTGATGGGCCGCCGCGACGAGCGCCGACGAAGGAGCGCCGACGACTCGACAGGCGACGGCGCCGCTCCACGGCAGTTCGATGACGCGATGGTCGAGGTGCTTGTCGAGCAGATCGGCGAGTGGTTGCCGCATGCCGCTGTCGGTGAGGTATCGGTCGATGTCGGCATCGAAGTAAGCAGCCGACTTGGCAGTGAACGCCAGCACGCCGGCGTCGAGCGTGACCCACCACAGGTGGCTGGGGAAGTCGACGATCTTGGCGCTGGCCGCCTCGGGCACTTCGATGTAGCCGGCTTTGGCCACCCGGACCAATTCGGCGACCACGACATCGGGTCGCTCGACGTGCTCGAGCACGTGCGAGCAGATCGCATAGTCGAAGGCCTGATCGGCGAACGGCATGTCGGCCGCGTCGGCGTCGAACAACGGACGATCAACTCGTGCCGCCGAGGCCCCAGAACGTTGGCCGCCGTGCTCGTCGCCCACGTAGCGATCGAGCAGAACGTCGGCTCGCCAGTGCGGCTTGTCGCCACTGCCGACGTCGAGCACTAGTGCCGTGTGATCGACCGGTATGGCGATCCGTCGCCGGTGGAACGAACGCATTCGCGAAACGAAGCTCACGGTGAGCACCGATGCAACAGCCGCACCAAGCCATTCTGGTAGTTGCCCACCTCGCAGAACTTGTCGCGCAGCACCTGGTTGGGCCGGTCCGATCCG
The DNA here is from genome assembly GCA_025358075.1 of Ilumatobacteraceae bacterium. Classification (GTDB taxonomy): domain Bacteria; phylum Actinomycetota; class Acidimicrobiia; order Acidimicrobiales; family Ilumatobacteraceae; genus JAENVT01. Next base: position 49,833 of record JANYKU010000111.1, on the reverse strand, counting down.
TAATCCATCGAGCTGTTCGGCTCGCGCCAACCATCCCAGAAGCTGGTCAGGATCACCCAATCAGAGGAGGCAACCTCGGATGCCAGCGGCGAGTTGGCAGCGTTGGCCAGGCCTGGGTCCATCTCGATGAAGTACGTCGACGGTGTCAGTTCGGGGAACAGGTAGTAGAAGAACGCGTCGCTGTACCAGGTACGACGCAGGTCACTCGGGCCCACCAGCAGTCGCTCGCCCGGCTTCGACATCCGGTCGAGATCGGCGATCACGTCACGACTGGCGAGATACGGCCCGTAGTCGCCGAGATAGAACCGACGTCCATTTCGCGACACCGGGAACGGCGGCTGCACGTTGCCCGCACTCACCCGCACATGCAGGAGGTAGTAGCGGAACGTGAACAGGGGCGCGACGACGAGCGTAAGCACCAGCGCGACCGCTGCGCCGGCAGTGGCTCGTTGCCGGACGGTGGTTCGAGGAACCCGATGCCTGACGATCTCGACGACGGCGAGGATCAGCAGGGGGAACGAGATGCACGTGACCCATGAGAGGTGGGTCGAGTCAGGTCGTTGCAGTGCCTGCGGTAGTACGCCGAGGCTGAACAAGCCCCCGCACAGCAACACTGCCGCTCGCGGTGACGGCTTCCGCCGCCAGAGTCGGATGGCGACCCACAACACCACCACCGGGACGATGAGCATCGCGAAGAACCAGAAGAACAGCTCCTTGGGTGCCGAGAGTGCCGGAAGCTTCCACCATGGCGGCACCAGCTCGGCGATGGCCTGGAGTGACCCGTCGAGATGGCTCCACGACGGTGGCCTCGGCAACGCACGACCGGCTCGGAGCCTGAACACCGGATCGATGATCATTCCCCGGAACGCGGTGCTCGGTCCGACCAGGGCGATGTGAACCCACATGGGAAGCAGGCCCACGAGCGCTGCGGGTAACACGGTGCGCCACCGCCGGTTGCGCCAGAGGTACCAGCCATACACGAGGATCAGCGCGGGCGCGAGGTCCGGTCGGTAGGTCAGTGCCAAGCCGGCGAGTACCCCCGCGGCAATGAGTGATCGGCGAGGTTTCTCGGCGTGCCGGGCACGCAGGGCGAACACCATGCTCCACAGGCACAGGGCAATGCCACCGTTCCACGCCATGGCCGTCAATCCGATCGGCGTCAGCACGTAGAAGACCGCGAGACCAGCGACTGCCGCCGCAGCGATACGACCCCACGGCCGGGCCAATGCGAACAGTGCGAAGATGATCGCAAGGTGCTGGATGAGCCCGAAGGTGCGCTCGGACTCCAGCGAGATTCCGAACACCTTGTACCAACCGACCAAGACCTGTAGCGCACCGGGTCCGTACAGGTGGAGGAAGTCGCGGTCCGGCAGGTCGCCTTTCATCATCCGCTCGGGGAAGACCATCATGAAGGCTTCTTCCATGGTGCCGCCGGTCGTGTGATAGAGGCCCCGCAACGGCAGGGCGATGAGGGCCGCCACCGATCCGACCGCGGCCCACGTTGCCAGTGCCGCCCGCTGCCAAGCGCCGTGCAGACGCGGACGCAGACCACCGGAACCGCCGAGCACGAACGGCTGACTGTCGGCATCAGCATCGGCATCGGCGGTGGAGCCCTTGGCGAGCCAGCGTCGAGCCACCGCCCATACGGGTACCAACCCGACTGCGCCGAGCACGCACAACGCCGGCTCGGCAGGTGCGCGGAACCGTATGGTGCCGTACGTGTACGCGGCGGTGATGGTCACACTGAGGAACTGCACGCCCAGCGGCAACAACGGGACCCGCCGACGGCGCATCGAGACGGCGCCGACGATCGACAACCCCGCCAGGCCGTAGAACATCAGCAGCCCCATCGTTCCTGCGTCGCGGTTGCGCCCTTCGATGCCGCCCAACGTCACGTTCTGCAACGGCCGGAACAGCTCCCATTGGCGAAGGACTCGCAGTGTGACGACGCGTGGCAGGTCACCGACGTGGGCGCGGGCGTAGTCGAAGCCCAACGAGCGCCAGTACAGCGCGGTCTGCGACTCGTCGCCGGGCGGGTCGCCTTTCGCCTCACGTACGGACTGCTGGCACTGGTAGTCCCAGTAGCCGACGAACGGTCCGTTGTACGCGGTCGCGCAGTTGGCGTAGACCATCACCTCGTTGCCGTTGGTCGACAACGGCACGAAGTTCTCGAACGTGGTCGCATTGCGGATCATCCACGGGGCCAGCACCGCGGCACACGCCAGTGCGGTCACCACGAGATGACGGAGCCTCGCTCGCCGGGCCAATGACTTGGTGAGCATGATCCACGGCAGCGCAAGGAGTGGCAGCAGCAAGACGCCCTCGCCGCGGGCCAGCGCCGTGAGCGCGATCACTGCGCCGAACAGCGCCGCAGTCGAAAGGCGGGGGCGGTCGCGCCATCGATAGGCCACGATCATCGTGCTCGTAACGAGGAGCGCCATCAGCCCCTCTGGGTACAACAGGCTATCGATCAACCACAGGTTCGGATAGATCGCCGCGAATGCCGCGGCAATCAGACCGACAGCCGTGCCGCCGAGACGTTTGGCCAACACGCCGACTGCGAGCACCAAACCGGTGCCGACCACGATCGACATCATCTTGTGGTCGAAGTAGCTCGTGCCACCGAATCGTGAGCTGATCGACAGCACCACCGGATAGAGCGGGCCGTGGAACGCGCTCGGCCGGTGGATCCCGTAGGCGATCCAGTTCAGCGGCTCGGGGAACCCTCGACCACGAGCGAGCACGTTGGCGGTCGTGTGGTAGAAGAGCGGGTCGCCGCCATCAGTGCGCTCCGGAGCCACCGTCAGCAAGGTGATCACGCGAACGAAGAATCCTGTGGCGACCACAGCGGGCAGCGCGAGTCGCGATCGAACGATCAACTGCCAGTCGCCGCTCTTCAACAGTCCGACTACGCCCACTGCGGCGACCACGACGACTCCGAACGCGCAGCCGATCACCAACGACCACACGAACGGGGCCACGAGGTTGCCATGCAGAAATGCGGCACCATCGATCTCGAACACCCGCTCGTGATACTGGCGAGCTACCAACGTGAAGGCCGGCTCGCCTGCCAGCAGCACGCCCGGCCCGGCGATCGCCACCGCACGCGCGACTCGGGGGGCTCGGCGCTGCGTGAGGAGTGGCGGAATGAGGCAGGCGGCACCGATGACGCCCGCTGAGAAGATCGCCGCGGCCGCGGAAAACAGTTGGATGTGGGCCGCCGTGTCGAGTCGTGGCGTCCGCGGCAGGCCCAGGGCGAGCGCCGCAATCAGGAACGATGCGACGGCGAGCAGCAGCCCGCCGATCCGAAGCCGCCAGCGCATGCGGATGTTGCCGACTGATTCGTCGATCAGGGCGATGCCGACACCAACCGCGACGAGGTCGAGATGATTCGGCAACCAGCTGAGTGGCCCGAACAACTGGGTGTGCCCGGAGGCCGCACAAGTGGTGCGATAGGCGACGGCGATGATGCCAAGCCCAATTGGCAGTGTCCACGCCCGTCGCCGATGGCCCGGTACTCGGATGAACCCGACGAGCAGTGGCATCAGCGCAATCGTCAAGACCGCGCTCAGCAGCAGCGGACCGACGCCGAGGCCGAGCAGGGGAGTGCCCCGTCCGCGGAAGAACACCGCCGTTGCCAGCAGCCGTGCCGGAGATGGATGGACGTGCAGGGCGACCACCGCGAACGCGATGGTCATCAGCCAGCCCACGAAGATCGCCGGGACGGTGGCGATGCCCGACGTGTACCTAGTACGACCTGCCAGCCGGCGTTTCGCGGCGACGAAGGCGACGAGCGTGATGAGCAGCGGTCCGGCGAGATCGAACCTGGCCAACAGCGCGCCTCGTGTTCCACCCGCCAACCGGTCGCCGGCGATGGCAACCCGCTGCACCAGCAAGGCGACGGAGGCAACCGCCGCGATCACACCGGCGCGCAGCGACCATCGCGACGCGAACCAGTCTCCCACGGGTGCCGACCATACTCGCCTGCTACCGTCGCCACCTGGTGAGTCCCTCACGACGTTGGATCCGGGAGCTGGTCTCCTCACCCGCCAAGCTCGTGGTCGTGCTGGCGGTCGTGGCGGCGCTGCTGTGGTGGCAATGGCCGACGATCGCCGGGCACGACAAGCGCACGGATGTCGTGGTGTTGACCGACAGCTTCCTCACCACGACCGAGCGACCGGTCATCTATCGCATTCACGAGGACGGCCGCAGCGTGCGCTGGGATGCCGGAGCGACGTCGTGGTGTGGCGCCGCGGATGCGGTGCGAAGGATCGAGACCGAGTGGAACCCGGCCGCAATCGTGTTGTCGTTTGCCGACGCGACGGGCTGCGACTCGAGTGCCCTCACCAGTGCCGTCAAAGCCGCTCGGGGCCACAGTGTGCTGATCGTCACGCAGCCCGGCCGAAGCGGAATCGAAGCGACGGCCGATCATGCCGGCGCAACGATGATCGACCCGAGCCGCTTCATCGGCGATCAGCTCGTGGCCACCTCGATGCCGTGCCAGTGGTGGGAATCATGCACCGCCAACGGCACGATCGCCGTTCGGTCAGCCGATGGCTCGCTGACCGCGGAGGGCGGAGACCGGGTGGCCCGGATCATCGTCTCCGAGCTTCCGTGAACGTCATGCTCGACAGGTGCCGCAGGTACCCGATCCTGCTCGTGATTCCGTCGTCGCTGATCCTCATCGTCACACTCGTTGCCGTCGCCGGTACGAAGTGGTACCTCACCGGCGACTTCGCCCACACCGAGTTCCTGGTACGCGCCATCCCGAGTCACCCACCACTGATCGGGGTGGCCGCACGGGTGCAAGAACAGGGCTCGACGCCCGGCCCCAGCATGGCCTATCTGCTCTACCCGTTCTACAAGCTGTTCGGCTCCAACGCGTTTGCGATCGTCGCTGCCGTCAACGTTCTGCATCTGGCCGCGATCGCTGGTTGCGTGATTCTTGCGAGGCGCCTCGGAGGGGCGTCGATCGCCGCGTTCGTGGCATTGACCCTCACGGCATCGACGATGGCGGTGGCGCCGCGCTTCTTCCTCGAACCGTGGAACGTGTGGGTGCCGGTCTTCGCCTTCGCTCTCTTTCTCGTGCTCATCTGGGGCCTGGCACGCGAGCACATCGCGCTGCTACCGATCGCCGTTGCCGTCGGTAGCCACTGCGTACAGACCCACATCAGCTACACCGTGCTCGTCACCGGGTTGCTCGCGTCGACACTTGCGTGGCTCGGCTGGTTGTGGTGGCGCACCGACCGCTTGGCGCACCGTCATCCACTGCGGTGGCTGGTGATCGCCACGGCGACCATGATCGTGTGCTGGCTCCCACCGGTGATCGAGCAGCTCCATCCCGGCACGGGAAACATGCGCAAGCTGTATCACCAGTTCACCAATCCCGGTGAGCCGTTCGTGGGTGCCCGGGCAGCGATCAAGGCGATGGTCGGTCGCTTCAACATCTTCGGGCCATGGCTGATCGATCCGCAGAAGGATCCGCGAAGCACTCCCAACTACCTCGGGTTCGTCCTGTTCGCTGTGCTTGTCGTGGCGTCCGCGCGGTGGGCGTGGAAGCGACGCGAGCGCGCCGAGTTGACGTTGTTCGCGGTGTTGTCCGTTGCGACGGTGCTCGGGTTCTTCTCGACTACCCGCATCTTCGGAACGTTCTTCGACTACGTGATCCGGTGGATGTCGCCGCTCGTGGCGATGTGGATCGCGGCCTGTTTGTGGTCGTGCTGGCTCACGTGGCGAGCGCGCGAGGCGTCGCCGTCGAACAACTACTCGATGATCACGGGCGTCGCCCTCGTTGCCGCGCTGATGACCGTGGTCACCGCGATCGGGGTCGCTCGGGCAACGTCAGCCGAGATTCCCTACCAGCGAGACAGCACTCTGACGGGGGCGTTATCGGTGCAACTCGAGCGATCGCTCGACCCGACCGTTCGCTATCAGATCAACGAGTTCGACCCGGTCGCCCTCGGCTCGGCCGCGTTCGGCCTGGCGCTGGAGCTCGAGCGGCATCACCTACATGCTGGCGTCGGTCCTTGGGGCCAAGCCGGTGTGATGCCATTTCGGGTCGTCAGTGACGAGCAGGCTGGATCCACCCTGTGGTACGTCGCCTCCAAGCCGACGATCGCCGCGTTCTCGGCGTTGCCGGGAGCCGTCGTGCGGGCCTCGTTCGACGTTCGCAGCCCCGACGAGGCGAAGCGCTCGGATCAACTGGAAGTCAACTTGTTGCAGGCGTTGTGTGCGGCCGGACGACAGGATCTGCCCGCCTTGCTCTACAGCCGATGGGGTGACACTGCACTGGCGTACACGCCGGGCCTTCCGATCGGCATTGCCCCACTGTTGCAGCAGTACACCGATCTGCGACAGCCCGCCGCGGTGGTCGAGTTGCCCGTTGGAGTCAACGGATACGACGTTGCACCGGTGCCGCCGGACTGCGCCGGTTGATCGTCAGGGCAGCTTGGCGCAGATCCCGGTTGGGTTGGTGTACCGGGGGTCGCGGACCCACTTGCCGGTGGCCCACTTTGCCGGAGGCGCTGATACGAAGTCGGTGAACCGCAGCTGCAACTCGTTCGTCAGCCACAGCGCGTACATCGCCGCACCCGACGGACACACGTGCACGCCATCGGGCTTGCGCTCGGGCACCTTGTCGCCGTTGACATCCTGAGTGAACGTGGGCCCCCACGCACCGTCGCTGTTGAGCACGAACACCTGGCCTGGATACTGGTCGGCCACCTCCTTCATGATTCCGGTCAGGGTTGCCAGCTGCTTGTTGGCCTGATCGGCACGAAGCGGTGGGATGGTGATGAAGGCCAACCGCGCGCCAGTCGCCACGACGACGCTGGCGAATTGGTCGTACGCCGAACGCTGCTCGGCCGGTGTCCCGTAGTCCCATAGCGATCCTTGGTACAGCACCAGATCGGGGTGGAAGTCGGTGACGGCCTTTTCGATGACCGTCGAGGAGTCGTACTTCGTGTCGAGCAATCCGGCGCCCGGTGAGACGTAGCTGCCGGTCGCCACCTTGCTGGCGGTCATCGCCGCCGCCACCGCCGGCCATTCGTCGAAGGCGATCGAATCTCCCGTCATCATGACCCGGGTCGTTGGAGCGAACAATGTGGTCGTGGTGGTCGTCGGTTCGAGGGTCGTGCTCGACGAAACCGACGTCGGGGCGGCAACGATGGGCACCGATGTCGTGGCCGGCGATTCGACCGATGTCGAGGCCGCCAACGACGTGACTGTGGAGGTCGATGCCGTGCCCGACGTGGACGTCGAGCCCAACTGGTCGAGGGAGAACGTCGCCGGCGCAGTCTCCGGGTGCGGGATCACCACCCAGAACGCGGCGACGGCGACCGTGACGCCGATCAAGGCGACGACACCCGTGCGTCCACGCGCCCACGCGGCCTTGAAGCGGATCGGATCTTCCACCAACTTCTTCGACACGGCCGCTGCGGCGAACGAGGTGACAAACCTCAAACCGAACAGAGGCCAACCCGACATTCCCGTCCGTTGCTGCGACAGCAAGGCGTACATCGGCCAATGCCACAGGTACAAGCTGTACGACAACACCCCGGTGATTCGAAGTGGGGCCCAACCGATCCAGCGCGTGGCCGCGGCGTCGGGTCGCGCCGCGCAGCCGGCGACCAGTAGTCCTGCCAGCAGTGAATGGACGAACAGTCCACCGCGGAAGATCCACGGCGAGCTCGGTCCGTTGACGAGGACCCAGAACAGTCCGATCGCGACCGCAAGGCCCGCGGCGAACACGATGTATGCCCCGGCCAGTCGCGAGGTGAACCAGATCGCTGCCTTTCGAAGCGGTGCGGCGGCCAGCAACGCGCCGAGCAGCAAGCTGCTCGCCCGCGTATCGGTACCGATGTACACCCGCGTCGGGTCGGATGGATCGAACAGCCTGATCATCTGCACCAACGACAGCACCGAGGCGATGACGCACACGATGACCACCGTGCGATGCACGTGGCGGCTGCGCCAGGCGATGAGCGCGACCAGCACCGGCCAGACGAGGTAGAACTGCTCCTCGATCGCCAGGCTCCACAGGTGGCCGAACATGCGCGGCAGTTCGAACGACGCCCAGTAGTCGCGGTGCTCTGCAATGGCGTGCCAGTTGGCGATGTAGGCCTGCGCCCACGGCCCGTCGCTGAGCGTCGCTGCTCGTTCTGGAACGGACGCAACGACGGTGGTGACGACGGTGACGACAACCAGCAGCAGCAACACGGCGGGCAAGAGGCGACGCAGCCTTCGACCCCAGAATGCGAAGAGCCCGACTCGGCCCCGGGCGTCGACCTCGGCAAGGAGCAACGACGTGATGAGGAAGCCCGACAACGCGAAGAACAGATCGACCCCGAGGAAGCCACCTTGCAACTTGCCGGCGTGAAAGAGGAGCACGGCGATGACCGCCAGCCCGCGAAGCCCGTCGAGCGCAGCGAGATGCGGACGACGTTGTTCGCCACCCGGCTCGTTGAGCGGGGGCGCCGCGATCGTCAGTGCCATCTACGACCGCTGTGCAACAACCAGCAGCGACTGCCCGATCGGTGGTCGCACGAGTCGCTCGAATCGACGAATGACCGGGATGAAGAACCGGTCGTACGTCGAGGCCAGTCGTCCGGCGGTCGGGTTGCGCCCGAGCACCCGAACGACGAGCCACCACGCGAAGAACCCGGGCATGTTGGTGTACCGAGCCGTGACTTGCTGGAACCCCACGTTGTGGACGAGCGCCAACAACTGGTCGTGGCGGTAGCGCCGGTAGTGACCGATTCGCTGGTCGAACTTGCCGTACAGCGCTTCGAAGGCCGGCACCCACAACACGAGCTTGCCCCCGGGAGCGAGCGACTCGTAGATGTCGCCAAGCGCCTGATGATCGTCGGGAATGTGCTCGAGCACGTTGAGCAGCACCACCGTGTCGTACGAACCCGGCGCAGCCGTACCATCGAGCTGCGCATTGACGACCACAACGTTCGGGTAGGCGCTCAACCGTTCGCGCAGCGCCGCGCAATGAACGACCGATGGCTCGAGCGTGGTGAGGTGGCCGCGTTCGGCGAAGAACTTCGAATAGGTGCCGCGCCCTGCGCCGACCTCGAGGATGCGACCACTGACGTGTGGCTCGATCAAGTTCTGGATCCATGACGAGTAGTTCTTGGCCTGTTCGAGCTCTTCGAGTACTTCCAACAGACTCTCATCGGCGGTAGCGAAACTCGCCGGGGTCCGTTGGAGCGGCTCGCGCCGCAGTATCCGAGTCATTGCGACTGACTCAGTTGCGGCGGCGAAGACGGTCGCCGACCCTCGAGTATCGCACGATGCAGTACAACGCCCACGCGGCATCGCGTCTGCCGATCTTCTTGCCGTCGGCGTAGGTGCGTCCCGAGTACGAGATGCCGACCTCGTAGACGCGCCACCCGCCCTTCGCCACCTTCGCGGTGATCTCCGGCTCGAAGCCGAAGCGGTCTTCTTCGATCGCGATCGAGTGAATGACTTCGGCGCGGAACAACTTGTAACACGTCTCCATGTCAGACAGGTTGAGCCCCGTGAACATGTTCGACGCGAGTGTCAGCATCCGGTTTCCGAGAGAGTGCCAGAAGTACAACACGCGGTGCGGACGACCGGACTGGAATCGCGACCCAAAGACCACATCGGCCTTGTCGTCGAGGACCGGCGCGAGCATGTCTCCGTACTCGTTCGGGTCGTACTCGAGATCGGCATCCTGCACGATGACGTAGTCGGAAGTGGCGTGCTGGAACCCTGTTCGTAGCGCGGCACCCTTGCCCTGGTTGCGCTCGTGCAGCAGCACGCGCACTGTCGCGCTATCGACGTCGCTGAGGACTTGACGGGTGCCGTCGGTCGAGCCGTCGTCGACGACGATGATCTCGCGGACCCACGGCGAGTCGGCGACGCGCTTCAGCAGCGTGAGGACGGTGTCGTGCTCGTTGTAGCACGGGACCACGACCGACAAACATGGTCGCGCAACGTGTGACACAAGGATTTAGGTTAGTTCCTCGTCCTCGTCGTCGGGGCGCTCGTCGACGATCGTCGAGGCCAGCAAGAGCACGACGACCAGCAGCCCGAATCGATGCAGGTCGTCGAACGCCGCAGGCCACGACGGGTTGGCCACGAGGTGATACCGCAACTGGCGTCTGATGATCAACGCCGCGAGCGCTGACATCAGCAACAACGCGGCGATGCCGGCAAGCATCGTGCGCCTGACCGCGACGATCACGACGCCGACTGCCGCGGCGAGCAACGAGTAGGTGGGAGAGATCACCAACAGCGCAACGACGACGAGGGTCGCCGCCGCGATGACGGCCTTACGCCGCGTCACCCGCTCGATCGGCCATGCCGGCTCGGGCGCTTTCGGAACACGCATCTCGACGACGGCTCTGCCTCGCCAGATCAGCACTCCACAGGCGAGCACAGCCAACGCTGCCAACAGCATTCCGATCCACATCGTGCGCTGGGGGGTCCAGGTCATGGTGACCGTGACCGGTGTCTTGGAGCCCGGCAGCCACCAGCCGTTGCTACCGCCGGAGATCTGCCGCGGCGCGCCGAGATGAGTGCCACCCATCGTCGCCTGCCAGCCGTCGTTGTAGCCCTCGCCGAGGATCAGCCAGCACCCGGTCGGGCAATCGGTGATCGTGGCCGTGCGGCTCGTGCGACTGCGTCGCACCGTCACGGTTGGCTGCACCTGTGCCAACCCATCGCGTTGTTGTGGGCTGCGGAGCACCACCCGGTCGACATCGAGCCCCGTCGTGAGGCCCGATGTCGTCGTCAAGCGATGTGATCCGGCCGTCATGTCCAACGGCGACGCGACGCATGGTGCGGCATCGACTGCTTCGCCGGTGAGCAACCGGACCATCGCATCGTGATTCACCGACACGCCCAGTGGTTGCCCATCCAGTTGAACGAGGTCGGTTCGGCAGTCCGGTTGGGCGTCGACCTTCTGTGGCGGAAGGATCGACGGTGCACTGATCTCCCGGATCGCCGCGGGCAGGACGGTGGTCTCGCCATACCGGCGATCGACGGTCGTATGCGGCTCGATGGTGTCGATGGTCAAGGAGAGGCTCGACCCGGACACCGCCGGGAAGGTGATCGTGCTCCTGCCAGTGCGGTCGGGCGACGGCACAGCGAGCGCCTTCGACACGCCACCCACCTTCACGGTGACGCCGGTGATCGTGCTGTGCAAGTCATCGGTTGGCTGCGTCACGATCAACGACGTCGTCGGCCGGGCCGGATCCAGTGGCACATCGAGGATCGAGCCGACCACGTTAGAGAACGGTGAAGTCCACGCCGTTGATGGGTCGCCATCGACCGCCGCGGAGGCAGAGGCACTCGGGTCGCCGGTGAGGCGGCGGTTCGAGGTGGCCGCCTGCACACTCGCCAGTGCGTTGAGCACGTTGTCGGAGGCGCGTGCATCGCGTCGCAGCGTGAATTGGACAGCAAGGTTGCGTTGCGCGCCGAGCTTGAACGACCTGATGAGCGTGGGCTCCGGATCGCTGCGCCATCGGTTCAGCGGATCTGTTCGCAGGCGGGTCAGCACGATCGCCAATGGAGTCTGCGGTGGCACGTCGGTTGCATCGGTGGGCACCGCCACCACTTCGGGGTGTCCGCCGAGCCCGAGCTCCGCGAACCCAACCGCAGACGGCCCGGGATCGGTGGCGCCGGGACGATCGGCAACAGCAGTGATGGTGATCTTGACGAACGTCGACCCGGGCGGCACGTCGATCTGCTGACCGTCGCCCACGAGGGAGGTGTCGTCGAGGTCGACGATCCGTGATGCACCACCGTCGAAATCGAGACGTACGGAGGAGATCATCCGCGACGCACCGGGCTGCTGCGATTGCAGCAGCCTCAGGCTGGTGACATCGCCCGAAACCTCCAGGCTCTGCCCGACCGGGTCGGCGCGGTCCCCGACGAGCCACGCGGTGCCTGGGTCGCCGTCGACAGCCATCGCCGGGCGGTCTTCGGGGCGGTAGGCGAACGGCTCGCCATAGCTGGTGGCCCGCACGTCGAGACCTTCGACGCTGGCGGTCGTCTGATCCTTGGTGGTCTGGTCGGGGAACACCGGCAGCCGCTGATCGGCAGTGTCGGGTTGCAACACATCGGTGGCCGGACCACCCGTCTCGGTGAAGCCGACGACGTCTTGTGTGCCACGCCACTGATGTGCTCGATCTCGATTGGAGTCGGTGACGATGACCAGACTGGCGTCGGCGAGACGGTCGGTGCTGCGCAGATCGGCGGCATAGAGGATTGCCTCGTCGCCGTGCAACAGCCCAGCTGCCGAGGCATCAACCACACCATCGCCACTGCCGGCCAGCACAACGACGTACGACGAGGCGCGGACCATCGCCACGGGATCTTGAACCTTGACCAGTTCGACCGGCGGCAGCGGTTCGCCGATCACCTTGCTCGACAACGCGGTCTCGTCGAGCATCGCTAGGTCGGGTACGTTCGGTACGCGCGGGCCGTACGGAATCGGTACGCCGAGACCAGTCGGGCGGCTGGCGAACAGTTGTTGGGTGAGCTCGGGACGCGGTGTGCGGAACCGGTCGAAGGCCATGTCGTTGGCGACCCACAGCGTGTCGGCGCCGAACAGACGCGCCACTGGAGCGATCGACGCCGGGTCGAGCGTGTTCGATTGTGCTCGATCGTCGAGTGCGTACAGCAGGTCCATCAAACCGGACGAGCCGAGCGGCAAGAGGTCACGGGTGATCAGCGGCTTCTTCGTCAATCCGGGCAGTGGGGGATCGACGGTGTAGCCCCATCGGTACGCGCCGAACTCGGCGCCCGGCAGCTGCATCACTCGGTTCTCCATCGAGCCGGCATCGAGTGCAGCTGCCGCCTGGCTCCACGCAGCGGGCGGGTTCTCGTCTCGCACGAGCACAGGGTCGACGAAGCCGCCATCGAACAGCGCCGGCAGGTTGAGGATCGCCAACCCGATGATCAACAGTGGCGCGACTATGACGAGTCGCGGACGGCGGCGTGAGACCAGCGCCGAAGCGGCGGTGGCGAGGGCGCCGGCTCCGAGTGCGAGGCCCAGGTTGCTCAACGGCAATGCCCGGGTGCTGCTGCGGATGGCGAGCGCCACGGTTGATCGCGACGAGGTCGCCAGCCGAGACATGAGCGGCGACGGATCGGCGATCGGGTGCACGCCGACTGCGAGCACGATGCCGACGAACACAAGCATCGCCGCGTAGCGCCGCTGGCTCCATCGAGTGAGGGCGATGCCGGCGATGCAGCACACGAGCAGGGCGAAGCCGACAGCAATGATCGGCAAGGACTCGAGGTAGTTGACCGAGGCGCTGGTGGCGAACCCGAACGGGTCGCGGATGTAGAACAACCAGTACCCCAACCCGCGCAGCGTCTCGGTACTGACCGACGTGAACGACACCGCCTCGAGGGTCTCCGAATACGACAGCACGTCGGCGCCGTGCCGGCTCTGGACCGCAAGCATGGCAATCCACCACAACGAAACCGCCAGGCTCAATCCGCCGATTCGCAATGCCGCGGTGACGGCTCGTCTCCAGGTGATCGAACGTTGCCAGGCGGCGTGAACCAGCCACAACACTGGGGCCGGAGCGATCATCGCCAGTGCGGTGGCGTTCGGTGATCCGACGGTGAAGATCACGAGAGCGAAGATCGCTGCATCCCGCCACATCGTCCGCGTCGCGGCGCGAATCGTCAAGCCGACGAGCCATCCGACCGCGGCCCACGGCAGCAGCATCAGCGAGGTGCGCGACAGGTAGGGGAGGATGTACGGAGACAGCTGATAGACGAATGCCGCGGTGATCGCCCCGGCGCCTGCCAGCCCCAGGTGCTTGGCGGCCCAGCGCACGCCGAGCCCGCCGACGAAGAGCAGGGTGGCAATCCACAACCGGTGAGCGATCCAGTCGGGCACTCCCGCATGGGCGAACAACCAGTACCACGGCCCGGACGGCCAGAGATAGGTCACGGTTTGGTGCGGCACCCATCCGGCGAACTGCCGGTTGTCCCACGTGTACGGCGCGTCGGAGATCAATCGACCCGGGTCGAGATACAGGTAGAGCTTGGTGTCGCTCGGCATACGACCGGGCGCGGCGACCAGTGCCGGAACGTAGGCCAGAAGCGCCAGGGCCCACACGCCGAGTCGTTGACCCGACACGTGGCGGCGCCACGTCACGGGATTGCCCCGAAGACCCCGTAGAGCGCCGTCAACACGACCAGGCCGGCGCTGCACGCGCCGATCACGTACGGCCACAGGTCGCGTCGCACGGTGTGCAGGTAGGCCGCTGCCGAGATGAACAGCGGAAATGCCGTGAACAGGAATCGCGGGCGGGCGGTGGCGGTGTTGGGAAGCAACATCAACACCAGGATTCCGGCGCAGTACGCCACCATCGGCAACGGCAGACGCTTGTGGTAGGCGAAGAAGATCATCAGCAACATCGTCACCACCGACGCGGCAGTGATGAGGTTGGTCGGCGACGTCAGTGGGCTGGAGAACGCCTCGACCGTGCGACGGACAGCCGTCCATCCGTAGCTGGCACCCTCGCCCCACGCCTCGCTCTGCACCCGAAACCACACCCCGCGTTCGCCGGTGTGCTGACCGAGCCACACCTGGAAGGCAACGAAGCCGAGTGGGGCGATGAGCGGCGCGGCCAGCGACTTCCAGTCACGATCGCGTCGCAGGGCGATCGCCGCAGCGACGGCGCATGCCAAGACGAGCGCCAACCCGTTGGGTCGCGTCGCCGTGGCGAGGGCGGCCATGAGCCCGGCGAGAACCCATCGCTCGGACATCAAGAACCACAGACACGCCATGGCAAAGACCAGTAGCAGCGCCTCGGTGTAGGCGAACGACAGCACGAAGCTGCCGGGGAAGAGTGCGCCGAGCACCATTGCCTTGGCGGCAACTTGTTCTCCGTAGAGACGCCTGGCCAGCATGCCGAGCAGGAGGACGGCGATCGCTCCGAGCACGAAGTTGGTGAACAGCGCGGCGACCGTATCGCCACCGGGTAGAACCTTGTCGACGGCGCGGACGAGCATTGGATAGGTCGGGAAGAACGCCGCGCGAGCGTCGGGAACGTCGTACGTGACGTGCGCCTGCACGTGCTGCGGGTAGCCGTTGCGAACGATTCGCATGTACCAGAGTCCGTCCCACGACGTCAGCACATCGATGATCGGTGATACTGCCGATGTGGGAACCGGCTTGCCGATGAGATGTGGGTCGGCGAACGGAACGTTGGCCATTCCCTTGATCTGGTTGACATCGGCACGCAGCTCGGCGGCGACGATCGCTGCGCCGGCGAGAACGCACACGCGGGAGTAGAGGTACACCAATCCGACCTTGCGAAGGATGCGATACCAAGTTGCCGAAGTGTCGTCAACGGTCGCGTGCTGGGTACCGAGAGTCTCTGTCATTTGGTGATCGACGGGCCGGGAGGGCCGGGTGTGAAGCTAACAGAGGTGGCTGATCACCACCGCGCCATCGGCAAGATTCGCTGCCGAGGACCGAACGCGGGAGGCGACTGACCGTCGAGCTGGAGCAGCCGAACGACCCTGCCGCGCTGGCCCTCGTACGGCGCCAGCAGCTGGAGCATGCGTTCGTCGGTGCCGCGCGGCTCGCCGGCGAGGTTGTACGAAACCAGGTTCTTGAGATGGAAGTCGCCGACCGCAACGGCGTCGGGATCGCCCATTGCGGTGGCCATCACGGAGCCGATCGTCCACGGCCCAACGCCCGTCAACAGCGCCAGCTTGGCGGCAGCCTGCGCCGTTGACAGCTCGGCCCACTGCCACAGCTTGTCGGCATGCCTGGCGACCATGCGCAGCGCCTGGGCGCGCTTGGCTTCGATGCCGAGCGGATGGAACCACCACGCCGGCTTTCCGAGGAGCGCCGCCGGCGACGGTGGCACCAGCAGACCGGGCGCAGGACCCGGCGCCGGCTCGCCGAGGCGAAGGCACAGGACGCGCCATTGACGCAGCGCCTCACTGGCCGTGATGCGTTGGCCAAGAATGGTCGGAAGCAATTCGTGGAACAACATGTGGCTCGCGCCGAAGCGGACGTCTGGGTGATTGCGTTGAGCGCGAAGCACAACAGGATGCGCGTCGACGAAGGCGAAACCGGGGTCGAGCGCGCCGGTGAGTGCCTCCACCCTGGCGAGCATCCACCCACGCCCCGCCCCCCAAGCCTCCGCGTCGACTTGCTGGCCCACCCAGCGGATTCGCAACGTGCCGGGACCATCGGGCGTGTACGACGCCCGCCAGAACTCACCGAGACCGAGGCGGGTCGTGGGATCGGCCGTTCCGAATCGATAGGCAGACAAACAGCTGACGATCGTTCTGCCTTCGCCCGCTGCGGTGCTCACCCCTCTGGCCATGAGGCGACGGTAGCAAGCCCGTGTCACACGGTGTGGCTCTGCGCTGCACCGTCGAGCGAGCACTAGCCTCGCCCGCTGTGGCTGACACCGATGCCGGGCGGGGTTTCCGTACCAACCTGGCCGTGGTCGTGGCCGGCGGCGCGGTTCTGCGTGTCGCTCGCCTTCTGATCACCAAGTGGAACCGGGCGCTGCTGCTCAACGACTCGCTGTACTACAGCGCCCAGGCCCGTCAGCTGGCACATGGGGTGTGGTTCCGCGAAGTGTTCGCCGACCTGCCCGGTGCCGAGCACGGCCCACTGACGTCGGTACTGATGGCGCCGGTCAGCTGGGGGAGCGACCCGTTCAACCGCCAACGAATCGTCACCGTTCTGTGCGGGATTGCAACGGTGGCAGTCATCGGTCTCGTCGCCCGCCGAGTCGGTGGCGATCGCGTCGGCCTGATCGCCGCGGCGATCGCTGCGATCTACCCGAACCTGTGGATCAACGATGGCTTGGTCATGTCGGAGAGCGTCAGCTGCCTCGTGATCGCCCTGACGCTGCTGGCGATCATGAGAGGGACCGAGTCGCCTACGTATCAGCGTGCAGTGCTCTGCGGGGTGCTGATGGGTCTCGGCGCTCTGGCCCGCAGCGAGCTGCTTCTACTCGCTCCGCTCGGCGCGCTGCTGATGCTGCTGATTGGCAGGCGAAGCGCGCTGAAGTATGGCTGGCATGCCGCGGCAGTGCTTGCCGCAACAGCGGTCGTGATCGCGCCATGGATGATCTTCAACGCGACGCGATTCGACAAGCCGGTCTTACTGACAACGAACGAGGGGCCGTTGTGGCTCGGTGCCAACTGCGCCGACTCGTACTACGGCGCCGCGTTGGGAGGTTGGTCGCTGTTCTGTGTCGTTGATGCGAACATCGGCGCCAATGGTGAAGATCCATCGGTGCGATCGGAACAACAGCGTCGAGTCGGTCTGCAGTACGCGAGGGCCCACCTCGCCCGCCTTCCCGTGGTCCTCGTGGCCAGGGTCGGTCGTACCCTCGATCTCTACGACGTGCGGGGCCTGGTGCACGGCGATGTGGGCGAAGAGCGTGAGCGCCTCGCTACGTGGGCGGGCGTGGTCTCGTTCTGGATCCTCGCCCCGCTGGCCGCACTCGGGGCATTCCGGCTCCGCCGATTACATCTCGCCGTGTTGCTGTTGCCGATCCTGGTCGTTGGCATCACCACGGTCGTGTTCTACGGCGGTCACCGGATCCGGGCGTCGGCCGAGCCGGTGATCGTGATCCTTGCCGCGTGTGCGCTCGAGCACTGGTCGCGACGTGCGAAACGGGCTGCCGAGTAGCACTTTCGAGGGGAGTTGTGCAGGCATGGTTGTGGTCGCCGCTCGGCGATCAGCCGCCCTTGCCCTTGTACACGGCGGCCGGGTTGCCGTTGCCTTGGCCATTCCCGTTGCCGTTCCCGTTGTCGTTGCCGTTCCCTTGACCATTCCCATTGCCGTTCCCATTGCCGTTCCCGTTGGAGCCTGGATTGGCCGGCTTGTTGCCAGGGTGGGGCATCGTCGTGTCGACCGGCGTCGAGGTGTTCGCAGTGGTGACCGTGGTGCTGTCGGTCGTGCTCTTGCCGCAGTCAGACTTGGCGGCGGCGCTGACCGCTGCACCATGGCCGGGGCCTGGCGGGGTGCCGTGCGCCACCGAGCTGACGGTCATGCCGTGGTTGCCGTCGGCACACACGATGGTGCTGTCGGTTTGCGTGGTGTCGCCAACCGCTGTCGTGTCGCTTCCTTTCGTCGTGTTGCTGGCGAGCGTTGTCTCGGATGCCTCGTCACCCGCCGCAGTCGTGTCGACCGTGGTGTTCTGCACGCCCGTGGTCTCCGTCGACTCTTCATCGGTCGTCGCCACACTTGTCTCTTGCGAATCGTCGCTTCCCGGCACGAACTCGGTCTTCGGCCGGTTGTCGGGGACAAAGACACCGGTGGCGGCGGCTGCGACTCCGGCGACGCTCAGCACTCCGACGGCGGTGAGGCCGACGACTCGACGAGAGAGGCGACTCAGGGGGTTGCGGTGTGCAGTGGGGCTCATACGAGAGATTCCTTCCGATGAATCCGCGATCGCCGAAGCCATGTCCGAGATCGCGGTCGCCTCTCCCGAGAGCTCCTCCGCCGTCGCTGGACTGCGCAACGCATTGAGCAGGCCGTCGAGGGATTCGGGTGAAGGCGGTTGGTTCATGACACCTCATTCATCGTTG
This sequence comes from Ilumatobacteraceae bacterium, assembly GCA_025358075.1. Classification (GTDB taxonomy): domain Bacteria; phylum Actinomycetota; class Acidimicrobiia; order Acidimicrobiales; family Ilumatobacteraceae; genus JAENVT01. The sequence continues at coordinate 31,266 of JANYKU010000111.1, read as the reverse complement.
AGCGGGGCTCGTCCGTTACAGGTTTCTGGCACAGAACCGAAAGCTTCTCGAGGCCACGGTGAACCAGCACGCGAACGGATCCCTCACGTCGCTGCATGATCTCGGCCACAACTCCGACATCGAGGTCGGCGACGACGCGGAGCAACACCGCTTCGGCCTGGTCCGCCGGCAGACGCCGGATCAGAGCCAGTGCGGCGTCGAGCGAGGTTGCATCGTCGTGCGTGTCGCTCGACGAGCTCCGTTCAGGCGGCTGGGAGACCGAGTGCTCCGGTCGTCGCTCGCGTCGACGGTGCTCGTCGACCAGCCGGCGATGGGCGATCGTGAACAGCCAGCCGCGGAAGCCGTCTTCGTCTCCGCGGAACGAGGAGAGGTTGGAGGCAACATCGATCCACACTGTCGAAGCAAGATCCTCGGCGGCGTCGGGCAGGCGACCCCGGAAGTAACGCAGCACGAGCGGCTGGTACCGGCGCCACAGGTTGGCGAGCCCTTCGGGTTCGCCACGTGCAGCGCTTTCCAGCCATTCGTCGAAGCCCACGTTCATATCATCGGTCGTTGGCACAGCGTCGCGGAGACTAGGTCAGACGATGCGAGGTTGTCGCGGCACCACCGTCTGCAGGACGGTCAGCGTGTGACAACCTCCTCCCAAAAGGCTCGGGGTGATGAGGTGGCGCGGCGGCTTCTAGGCGACGGAGACGGGCACGTCGTCGCCGTACAGCGGATGATGACACGCAACGAAATGCGCAGTTGCGATCTCGCGCAGCTTCGGCTCTTCGTTGCGGCACACATCGGTAGCCGCCGGACAACGGGTGTGGAACCGGCAACCCGGTGGCGGCAACACCGGTGATGGTGGCTCACCTTCTATCGCGGTCTTGGTGGCCGCGACACTCGGGTCGGGAACCGGGATCGAATCGAGCAGCACGCTCGTGTAGTGATGCGCCGGGGCGCGGTACAAGTCGTCGGAGGGGGCGACCTCGCAGATCTTGCCGAGGTACATCACCGCCACTCGATCGCTGATGTTCTTGACCACGGCGAGGTCGTGGGCGATGAAGATCAGGGTGAGCCCGTGCTTGGCCTTGAGGTCTTCGAGAAGGTTGAGCACCTGGGCCTGCACGCTGACGTCGAGTGCACTGACCGGTTCGTCGCAGATGATCAAGGTCGGTTCGAGCACCAGCGACCGGGCGATCGAGATGCGCTGGCACTGACCACCGGAGAACTGGTGCGGTTGGCTTTCGGCTGCGCGCTGCGGATCGATGCCGACTTCTTCGAGCAGCGCGTCGACCTTGGCTCGTTGTTCGGTGCTGTTGCCGCGCTTCCAGATCGCCAGTGGCTCGGTGACGATGTCGCGCACCTTGCGACGAGGATTGAGCGACGAGATCGGATCCTGGAAGATCATCTGCATGCGCGTGCGCGCTTCGCGCATGTCGTCGCCGCTCATGTCGGTGAGCTGCCGGCCTTCGAAGAGGACCGAGCCACTGGTGGGGCGGGGCAACTGCATGATCGCCCGACCGGTCGTGCTCTTTCCGCAGCCCGACTCGCCGACCACACCGAGCGTCTCGCCGCGCAGCACGTCGAGGCTGATGCCGCTGACGGCGTTGACCTTCAGCCCGGTACGACCGACCGGGAACTCGACGACGAGATCTTCGACCCGCAGCAGAACATCGCCCTCGGTGCGGAGATGGGCCTTGCCGGTGCCCGCCATCAGGCTGCGACCTCGGCTTCGCGCTGCCGCCGGGCCTTCGTCTCGTGATACGCCGGCGACCCGACCGGGTACCAACACGCGTACGTGTGCCGCGGGTCTTCGACCGTGGGGATGAGCGGTGGCTCCTCTTCCCTGCATCGGTCCTGCGCGTAGGGACATCGTGGCGAGAACCGACACCCCACCGGCGGGTTGACCAGGTCGGGCGGTCGGCCGGCGATGACGTTGAGCCGTGTGTGGCTGGGATCGGCGAGCTTCGGGATGCTCTGTAGGAGCGCCTCGGTGTACGGCATCTTCATGTTGGCGAACAGTTCGGCGGTAGGCGCCATCTCGACGAGCTTGCCGCCGTACATCACGCCGATGTCGTCGGTGTGCCCGGCAACCACACCGAGGTCGTGGGTGACGAGCAGCAGCGACATGTTGCGGTCGCGCCGTTGCTCGCCGAGCAGATCCAGGATTTGCGCTTGCACCGTCACGTCGAGAGCCGTGGTCGGCTCGTCGGCCAACAGCAACGTCGGACCGCACGCCATTGCAATTGCGATCATGATCCGCTGACGCATGCCGCCAGACAGCTCGTGCGGGTATTGCCGCAAGCGGCGACCTGCGGCCGGGATTCGCACGTCGTTCATCAGCCGCTCGGCAGTGGCCCAGGCATCGCTCCTCGACATGTCGAGATGTATCCGCAGCGGCTCGGCGATCTGCGCGCCGATCTTCATCAGTGGGTTCAGCGATGTCATCGGATCCTGGAAGATCATCGCCATCTCCTTGCCCCACACGTCGCGCATCGCCCGCCGCGACAGGCCACCGATCTCGCGGCCTTCGAAGCGGATGCTGCCCTGGCGAATCGTGCCTCGTGTGGGCAACAGACCCATGATCGATCGGGAGAGGATGGTCTTGCCGGATCCGCTCTCACCGACGATGCCCAGGGCTCGTCCACGCTCGAGCGTCAACGACACGCCATCGACAGCGCGCACCACACCGCGCGGCGTTTGGAAGTGCGTGCGCACGCCCTCCAGCTCCAGCAGCGGACCGTCATCTGTCCTGGTCGACGCTTGGATGGCGATGCTCATACCGCTGCCTCACGAATGTCGAACTTGCGAGCGAGGTGATCACCGATGAAGTTGAAGCTGAGCACCGTGAGGAACAGGAAGAGACACGGGAAGATGGTTGCCCACCATGCCTTGGAGAGATCGTCTCGCGCTGCGTCGATCATCGTTCCCCATGTTTGCGGTCGGGCAACACCGAGGCCCAGGAAGGCGAGCGTGCCCTCGGCAGCGATCAGGATTCCCAGCCCGGTTACGGCGACGGTCACCATTGCAGGGACGAGATTCGGCATGATCTCCCTCCAGATGACGCGCTGACTTTTGGCCCCCAGACTGCGGGCGGCGAGCACGAAGTCGCGTTCGCGGAGCCCGAGCGTCTGGGCTCGCACGATGCGGGCAAACGGGGCGATCGCCAAGATGCCGAGCGTGATCGTGATCTCTTCCGTACGAGTGAGCCAACCGAGCGCAGTGATGGTCTCCTTGATCTGATCTGTGCGTTGGATCAGCAGCAATGCCAGCAACAACGCCGGCATCGCCAGAAGACAATCGACGATGATCGAAATGGCACGGTCGACCCAGCCGCGGTAGTACCCTCCGAGCACTCCGAGCAGCCCTCCGACGGTGAGCCCGATGATCGTCGCGCCGATGCCGATGAACAGTGTCTGACGTGCTCCATAGATGCAACGGGCAAACACGTCGTGGCTCGAGTTGTCGGTACCGAGCCACGCGGTCCATCCGGGTCCGAAGCCGTATTGCTTGGCTTGGCCGGCGACTCTGACCTTGGCGTCGTACGTGCGGATGAATGGCAACTGATTGGCGAACAAGGCGCAGAAGCTCAGCACGACGAGCCACGCGGTGCCGAACATCCAGCCCATGTGTCGCGCCTTACGCGCCGACTTCACCTCGGCGGCACCGTGAGTCGACGAAGCGAGTGCGGTGGTCATGGACGAGCCCTCATGTGAGCGCCCGAGCGTGACGAATCCGGGGATCGATGAACGCGTACGTCAGATCGATCAGCAAGTTGGCCACCGAAACCACGGCGACGACGATTGCGGTGACGGACTGCACCACGAACAGATCCTTGGAGAGGATCGACGTCAACAGCAGCGCTCCCATGCCTTTCATCGAGAAGTATTGCTCGACGACCAGCGCCCCGCCGACAAGGGCACCGAGTTGTACCCCGACGCTACTGAGCAGCGAGAACAACGAGTTGCGCAAGGCATGGGTCCACAACACCCGGCTCGGTGGAACGCCTTTGGCGCTGGCCAGGGTGATGAAGTCGCTTTGCAGCGTCTGCACGATGTCGGCGCGCAACAGACGGGCGAAGATCGCCGCCAATGGCAGGGTGAGCACGACCACCGGCAAGAAGAAGTTCTTGAAGTGGCCACTCAGGCTTTGCCAGGGCATGACCTTCTCGCTGATGCGCGGGAACCACGCCCATCTGATGACGAAGAGTTGGATGATGACCGGCGCCAACACCAGTGCCGGCAGCGAGACGAACAGGAAGGAGAAAAGGTTGCCGGCCCGATCGAAGTTCGAATCGCGCCGGTACGCCTGATACACGGCAACTGGAACGGCGATGATCAGCGCCCACAGCAGCGAGTAGAAGCCGAGGAAGAAGGTGACGAGAACTCTTCCCTTCATGTAGTTGGCAACCGTGATGTTCTGCTGAACGCTGATGCCGAAGTCGCCGCGGAACATCTTGGCCAACCAGTAGAAGTACTGCACGAACACGTTGTCGTTGAGGTGGTACTGCTTGTTGACCGCTGCTGCCTTCTGATCGGTGACGAATCCGCCCAGCATGGTCCGCGCCGGATCACCAGGCTTGTTCATCCCGATCCGCATGAAGATCATGACGCCGAACGTGACGAGGAAGAACACGACGGCGAACTGCAACATCCGTTGTAAGAAGTAGCGCACGCGAACCTCGAGAGAAAGAGTCGGCTAGCCCTTGTCGAGCCACAGCGAGCTGGTGGAGAACCAGCCGCCGAAGTCGGTTCCGTCGCGGGCGACAGTGCCATCGGGAAGTGTTGCTTGTCCCAGGCCTTGGATGTTCGCTTTGTGCATGGTGCCCCACAGTGTCCACGAGTACGGGATCTGGTAGCACTCCTTGGCCATCTGCCGGTTCACGGCCTCGGCCGCGGCTTGACGCTTGGCGGGATCCGGATCGGATCGGGCCGTGGCGAGGTTGGTGTCGACGATCGGATCACGGACCCGAGCGAAGTTGAGTGCCAAGCCTTTGCCGTCTTGCGTCGCGGACCGGCTGTTCCACCAGAAGTTCTGCTGGTCGACCGTGATGCCGGAGTGAAGCCGGATGTCGTAGATGAAGAAGTTGTCGGCACCGAGCAACATGTTGGTGATGAACGTCTCTTGCGGGATGACCTCGATCGTGGTGTCGACGCCGATTGCCGCCCAGTAGCCCTTGATCAAGTCGGCGCGCTGGGCGTTGATGCGATCGGCGGTGTGCCCGTACGTCACCTGAATCGGGCCTGGGTGGTCCTTCTGGTAGTCGGCGATCAGCGCCTTGGCGGCGTCGATGTTCTGAGCCGTCGAGAACCCGTTGTCCGCGAGGTAGCCCTGTTGGCCGGGCGAGAAGAGCCCGTTGGCGACTTGCAAGATGCCACCCTGTGTCAAGTTGATGATCTCTTGGCGGTCGATCGCCATCGACAGTGCGCAGCGAACTCGCACATCCTGATACGGGCCGGGCTTGTCGAGATCCATGATGAAGTAGTTCGACTCGGCGTAGTCCTTCTGCAACAACGTGGGGAAGTCGGGGTCGCCCTGGAAGTCGGAGATGATCGTGCCGCTCGAATCGGAGAACATGTCGATGTCGCCGCTGCGCAGCGCACCTTCCGCAGTCTTGGAGTCCTCGATCACCTTGAAGGTGATCTTGTCGAGGTATGGCAGCTGCACGCCATCGGCGTCCTTGCGCCAGTACTTCGGGTTGCGCGTGACCACCAGAGCGTCGTGTGGGGCATAGCTCTGAACGATGAATGGTCCAGTACCGACAGGCTGGATCGCCTTGGTCGCGTCGCCGTCAACCGCCTTCAACCATGTTGGCGAAGCGATGAGCCCGAACTGACTGGTGAGCACTACGTCGAAGCCCGGCCACGGCAACGGCTGCGCCGGGTCGCTATCTTTTCCGGTGAAGATGGTGAAGGTCATGTCGTCGGCCTTCTCGATCTTCAAGATCTTCTTCGCCGAGCCGTCGGCATTCTTGGCGCCGCTCGGGTCGTCGATCTTGGCGACGTCTGCGACCTCGGCGGCGATGAGGATGTAGTTACCTGTGCGCTGGAGGTTCTCGATCATGGCGTCGGCGTTCAGCGGCGTGCCGTCGGTGAATGAGATGCCGGATCGAACCTTGATGGTCCATTGCGTCGCGTCCGCGTTGGGCGTGATGCTCTCGGCAAGGTACGGGTGGACCTTGTTGTCGACACCGAACTGCGCGATCGGCTCGAAGAAGGTTCGAGCGCGCTGATGGCAGTACTCGTCACACTGCATGGCGGCTGGAACCCAAGCGTTGCTGACTTCCGCCTCACCGCTGATCGTGATCTCGCCACCCGAGACTGGCTTCTTCGCCGGCACCGTGGTCGCCGCCGGCGTGGTGTTGGCGACCGTGCTGGCCGATCCAACCGTTCCTGGCGTCGAAGTGGTCGCCGTCGCCGCCGAGGTCGCCGTGGCGCCGACGGTCGCGTTGGTGGCAATCGTGCCACTGTCGTTTTTCTTCCCGCATGACGCGGCGATCAGGCCGAGGCCGATCACAATCGCCACGACGACCCGACGTCTCGATCGTTGCCTGGTTCGCACCATTTCCCCCTCTGGAATCGATGATTTCGGTCGTCGACGTACCGACGTGAATTGTGACGCCCATCACACGCCGACTTCAGGGCACCTTAGTCAGGCCACGCGGGTTGTCAACGCACCAGGCAGATACCGTTGCGAATCGTGCCGCAACTCCGCGACCACTACCTGGCAAACCCTCACCCGCGACGGCTTTCACCTCGACATCCACGCTTCGCAGAGATCTCGGCCCGCCACACCGCAGCGGTTGACGCGGCGATGCCGTGCTACGACGATCCAGACACTGGTCTCACGGTGTTCACCGCGGCCTTCCTGGCCGACCGCGGCTACTGCTGCGACAGCGGGTGTCGGCACTGTCCCTTCGTCATCGACTGAACTACCGTCGCAGCCCATGGCCCCGAAGCGAATCGACGCGTTGCGGGTCTCGCGTCCGAATGGGTTCAAACTCGATGACTACGACACTGCCGACACGCTCGGCTGGCACAAGGATGGTGCACTCGCCGAGCTCGAGCACGTCAAGCTCAAGCTCGACGCGTTGCAGCAGCGGCTCGCAGCCGAGCGGCGCAGCAGCGTCCTGCTCGTGTTGCAGGCGATGGATGCGGCGGGAAAAGACGGCACGATCCGTTCGATCCTGTCGGGCCTCAACCCGGCGGGCGTCATGGTCACCAGCTTCAAGGTGCCTGCCGGCATCGAAGCCGACCACGACTACCTGTGGCGCACCCACCAAGCCTGTCCCGTTGCCGGTGACATCGGCGTGTTCAACCGCAGTCACTACGAGGATGTTCTAGTCGTGCGTGTCAAAGGGCTGGTCCCTCGCTCGACGTGGAGCAAACGGTTCCGTCACATCAACGAGTTCGAGCGCCTGCTGCACGATGAGGGCACCAGGGTCGTCAAGTGCTTTCTCAACGTCTCCAAATCCGAACAGGCACGACGCCTCCAAGACCGTCTCGACGACCCGACGAAGGGATGGAAGTTCCGGGAGGGCGACCTCGCCGATCGCAAGCTGTGGCCGAAGTTCCGTCGCGCCTACGAAGATGCGATCGGTCAAACCTCGACGGCACACGCGCCGTGGTACGTGGTGCCAGCAGACCACAACTGGGTACGCAACCTCGCTGTCGCCAAGATCCTGCTGAGCACATTGCAAGACATTGGCCCTCAGTTCCCGCCGGCAGACCCTCACGTCATCAACACCAAGATCGTCTAGGTGTCCTGGTCTGGACCTTTACGAAATGTAAGGTCGCTGGCGAATGAGCGTGCTGATCCCCGCCACCTTGGCCCAGGCCTTGAGCGCCCTCGATGACGCACCGTCGTCGATGGTGCTCGCCGGAGGCACCGATGCCATGGTCGAGATCAACGGCGGCCACCGCCGTCCGGATTCGGTGATCGCCGTTGGTCGCCTCGCCGAGCTGCGCACGTGGACGCACGACGTGATCTCTGCCACGCTGCGGATCGGCGCGGCGGTGACGTATGCCGAACTTGAGGCCGACCAGTTTCGGCGATGGGTACCAGCGCTCAGCCAGGCGGCGCGCACTGTCGGGTCGCCGCAGATCCGGCACGCGGCGACACTCGGCGGCAACGTCGCCACCTGCTCGCCGGCAGGCGACGGTCTGCCCGCACTTTCTGCTCTCGACGCAATCGTTCACCTTGTCTCCATCACCGGCCAACGGTCGGTGCCGTTCGCCGAGTTCATGGTCGGCCCGAAGCGCACCTCACTGCGTCCGGGCGAGTTGATCGAGGCCATCACCGTGCCGGTGTTCGCCGGCTGGCAGGGCTACGCCAAGGTGGGGGTGCGCAACGCAATGGTCATCTCCAACGCCGGCGCCTGCCTCGCCGTCGACGACGAGGGCGGTGTACGCCTCGCCCTCGGGTCGGTCGGGCCGACCATCATCCGTTGTTCGCAGGCCGAAGCGTTTGCTGCAACGGTCGTCGATCACGGCCAACGAGCGGTCTCCGAGGCCGACGCCGTTGAGTTCGGTCGAGTTGCCGCATCCGAGGCGCGACCGATCGACGACCACCGCTCCACTGCCGATTACCGGCGACATGCGATCGCCGTCCTCTCGCGCCGACTGCTCCGAAGGGCGTTCCCCAATGGCTGACAACGAGATGTACGCGTTGCACGTCAACGGCACGCGGCACGAGGTCGCCGACGCATGGATCGGCGAGAGCCTCCTCTACGTCTTGCGCGAACGGCTCGGCTTGCTCGGTAGCAAGGGTGCGTGCGAGCAAGGGGAGTGCGGTTCGTGCAGCGTGCTCGTCGACGACGAGTTGGTGTGCAGTTGCCTCGTGCTGGCAGCGTCGGCTGTCGGCCAGGCCATCGTCACGATCGAGGGCATTGCCCCGCACGGCGCGCCAAGCGACGTGCAACGTGCATTCGTCGAATGCGGAGCCGTGCAGTGTGGCTTCTGCACTCCTGGCCTGATCATGGCGACTCACGCTCTGCTCGAACGCACGCCCCAGCCCACCGGCAGCGAGATCCGCGAAGAGCTGTCAGGCAACATCTGCCGATGCACCGGCTACGGCCGCATCATCGAAGCCGTGCAGCGCGTCGCCGTCTGGCGGTCGATCGAGCCATGAGCACCGCCACTCGCGAAGGCACGATCAAGGGCCGGCTGGGCGACAGCCCACCGCGGCCCGATGGCCTGGCCAAGACTCAGGGTGCGTTCGCCTTTGCCGGCGACCTGTCGGCCGACGGGTTTCTGTGGGGTGCAACGTTGCGGTCACCGCACGCTCATGCACGCATCCGCGGCATCGACCTGTCGGCGGCGTGGAAGATCGACGGCGTCGCAGCCGTCATCACCGCCGGCGACGTTCCGGGGAAGCCGACGTATGGCCTGATCAGCAAGGATCAGCCGGTCTTCGCCGCAGACGTCGTTCGCTACGTGGGCGAACCGGTTGCCGCGGTCGCGGCCGACCATCCCGAGACCTGTCGACGGGCGCTGGCGGCGATCGTCGTCGACTACGAGATGCTGCCGCCCCTCTTCGACCCGGAACGGGCCATCGATGGCAGCCATCCACCGATCCACCCTGACGGCAACGTCATCCGACGTCAGCGAATCATCACCGGCGACCAATCGTTGCAAGGCGAGGTGATCGTCGAGGGCACCTACGAGCTCGGCATGCAGGATCAAGCGTTCCTCGGCTTGGAGGCAGCACTGGCGTTGCCCGATCCTGGCGGGGCCGGCGTCGAGCTGTTCGTCGCCACCCAGTGGTTGCATGAAGACCGCGGTCAGATCGCCGCCTGCCTCGGTTTGGCACCGGAGGAAGTACGCCTCACCCTTGGGGGAGTGGGTGGTGCCTTCGGCGCTCGCGAAGACATCAGCCTGCAGGTCCACACTTGCCTCCTTGCGCTGCGCACCGGTCGGCCGGTACGCCTCGCCTACAGCCGCGAGGAGAGCTTCCTCGGCCATGTGCACCGGCACCCGGCCACGATCTGGATGCGTCACCACGCCACTGCACAGGGGTCCATCCAACGGATCGAGGCCCGCCTCGTGCTCGACGGCGGCGCGTACGCATCGACATCGTCGGCTGTGTTGATCAACGCCGTCACACACGTGCAGGGTCCGTACAAGTGCGCGAACGCCACGGTCGACGGCTACGCGGTGCGCACCAACAACCTGCCCTGTGGGGCGATGCGCGGGTTCGGCGTGGTGCAGGCCTGCTTCGCCCACGAAGGGCAGATGGACAAACTCGCCGCGGCATGCGGCCTCGACCCTGTCGAGATCCGTCTGCTGAACGCCATGGAAACCGGCGACTCCCTCATCACCGGGCAGGTCATCGAGAACGTGGCGCCGGTGGCAGAGTGCATCACTCGGGTCGCCGCCTTGCCGCTGCCCGACGCACCCGTCGGCGGTCGCGACGGCGATCCGTTGGACCTTCCCGGGGGTGCCGGCCTGACCGCCGATCCGGCGCACATCCGCCGCGGCATCGGCTGGGGTGTCGCTATCAAGAACTTGATGTACTCCGAGGCGTTCGACGACTACGCGACCGCACGATGCACGCTCAGCAACGGCGTCGCCTCGCTGAAGTTCGCCACGGTGGAAGTTGGCCAGGGTTTCGTCGTGCTCGCCCAACAGATCGCCCGCAGCGTGCTCGGTGTCGACGACGTCGTGCTGGAGCCGATCGACACCACGATCGGATCTGCGGGTTCCACCTCTGCCTCGCGGCAGACCTGGATGAGCGGTGGTGCTGTCGACGGGGCCTGTCGATTGGTGCGCGAGCGGTTGTTCGAACTCGTCGGCGCTCAGTACGACATCGAACCGGTGCAGTTGGCCATCGACGGTCGCGATGTGATCGACACCATGGGCACGCTGCGTGTGTCGGTGAGTGCAGCGACTGCCGGAATCGAATTGGTCGAGACCTTCGAGCATCACCATCGGCCCACCGAAGAGCTCGACGAGAACGGGCACGGCAACTGCCACACAGCCTTCGCCTTCGTCGCTCACCGAGCGGTCGTCGATGTCGACCCCGAGCTCGGTCTCGTCAAAGTGGTGCAGGTGGCGACAGCGCAAGATGTCGGGGTCGCTCTCAACCCGCTGAGCGTGCTCGGGCAGATCGAGGGCGGCATCGCCCAGGGACTCGGTCTGGCGGTGATGGAAGAGATCATCTTCACCGATGGTCGGGTCCGCAACGCCAGCTTCACCGACTACCTGTTGCCGACGATGCTCGACATGCCAACCGTTGTCGCCGCACTCATCGAGCATCCGGATCCGATGGCCCCACTTGGCGCCAAAGGGGTCGGCGAGCCGCCCACCATCTCGTCGACCCCGGCGATCGTCGCGGCCATCCGCGATGCGATCGGCCGCGATCTGTCACGCGTCCCGGTACGCCCCGCCGACATCTGCCTTCCATAAGCCCTGTGGAGTGTTTGACGCCCCCACGGGGTGATCGCAAACACTCCACCGGCTAGGTTGGTCGGCGTGACGAGCGAGCGCGAGATCATGACCTGGGAAGTGTTCGGCGAGGCGTCGCGTGCGCTTGCCCAGCTGGTGGCCGACGACTACGAACCCGACATGATCCTGTCGATCGCCCGCGGCGGGCTGCTGATCGGCGGCGCCATGGGCTACGCCTTGTCGGTGAAGAACGTGTACACGATGAACGTCGAGTTCTACACCGGCGTCGACGAGCGTCTGGAAGTGCCGAGGATCCTGCCTCCCGCCCCCGACTTCGTCGATGTCAGCGATGCACGGATCCTGATCGCCGACGACGTCGCCGACACCGGCCACACGCTGCGCAGCGTGCAGTTGTTCTGCGAAGGCAAGGTCGCCGAGGTCCGCACGGCCGTGTTGTACGAGAAGAGCCACTCGGTGGTGCAGTGCGACTACGTGTGGAAGCGCACCGACAAATGGATCAACTTCCCATGGAGCGACAAGGAACCCGTCGCCAAGCGGCACTGGGCCGTGAAAGACGCCTGATCAGGCGGTAGCGGAAGCAAACCGCCGGGCGACATCTGCCCAATTGACAAGGTTCCAGATGGCGTCGACGTAGTCGGGTCGCACGTTCTTGTACTGCAGGTAGTAGGCGTGCTCCCACGCATCGATGGCCAGCAGTGGGACAGCGCCCAGCGTGGTGTTCTCGTGGTGGTCTTCGAGCTGCTCAATGATCAAGCGTTGACCGATTGGCTCCCACGAGAGGATTCCCCAACCCGACCCCTGGACGAGGATGGTCGCCTGACTGAACTGCGACCGGAAGGCGTCGAACGAACCGAACTGCTCGTCGATCGCCGCAGCCAGGTCGCCAACCGGCTTGTCGCCGCCATCCGGTGACAGGTTGCCCCAATACATGGTGTGCAGCACGTGGCCGCCGAGGTTGAAGGCCAACGATTTCTCGAGGCCGACGAGCGAGTCGAACTTGCCAGAGGCACGAGCCTCGGCCAGGCGTTCGAGCGCAGTGTTGGCGCCTGCCACATATGAGGCGTGGTGCTTGCCGTGGTGCAACTCGATGATCTGGCCACTGAGATGTGGCTCCAGCGCACCCGGATCGTACGCGAGATCAGGAAGGGTGTAAGTGAGCATGGGGTGACGTTACCCATCGGCTGCGGAGGCTAACCCTCGCTGCCGAGAATGCGCAGTGCCGCGTTGCGTCCACTGGCACCCCACACACCTGCGCCGGGAAAGGTGGCCGCACCGGTGAGGTACAAGCCCTTGATCGGCGTCTCGTAGCGGGTCAGTTCGGGGTTGCGGTTGCGCAACGCCGCCAGCGGTCCGCCGGCGAAACTCGTCGCATGGCCGTGGGGGAGGTGGAACTCGCGCTCGTACCGATCGGGGGTCATGGCCCGCCAATCGACGAGCGAGTCGATGAAGCCTGGCGCCAGAACCGTGGCCACCTGATCGAGCCAGCGACGAGGTTCGCCGCTGTCGGGCCATCCGCCGACCAGACCGTATGGGGTGTACAAGACCTCGAGGCTGAACACGTGGCGCCCGGCTGGTGCCAGCGTCTCGTCGAGTGCCGAGGGCGAGTTGACGAACATGGCCGGCCACTCGAGCATTGCCCCGGTCCCCATCAACGAATGACCGCGATGGATCTCCTCGAGGGAAGGAGCGACCACCATCGTTGCGCCCAGAGCGTCGCCGGCCGCGGACATCGGCTGGCGATCGACAAGGGCATCGACCTTCGACTCGTAGCCGTCGTCGTGAGGAATGGCCCGCCATCGTTCGACGAGCGGTTGTGCCCGCGCGGGAGGATTCGTCAACCAGGCCAGGAACGTGTCGTGAGGGTTGCACGCCGACACGACGATCCGCGCCGTGATCTCGGTGCCATCAGTGCAGACCATTCCGCGGATGGCCTCGCCCTCGCACGTGAGATGGGCGACCTTGGTGTTCAGCATCAGCGTTCCACCGGCATGTTCGAAGGCGCGGCGCAACGACTCCGGCACCATCCCGCTGCCACCCTCGGGTCGGCCGACACGCCCGACGTGACGCAACGCATACCCCAAGGCACCGAGACCGGTACCGGAGAGCTCGGGCGACACGCCCCACACCATCGGGCCGGTCACCATCGCCGGCCCGCGTAGCGCCTCACTCTCGAAGAAGTTGCGCATGACGCTCGCCGCGCTCTGGCGGCTCCACCGCAACAACGTGGCGGCGCCGCGGCCGCGTCGGGCGATGACCTTCTTGGCGATCGTCTTGACCGAGGGAGGGTCGTTGGCGTTGTCGAGCACCATCTGCACCGCTGGCAAGGCCGCCTTCAAGTAGCGCCGATAGCCGTCGACCTCTGCGGGGTAGGTGTGCGCCAGCGAGTCGATGGTCTGCTCGACGTCGTGATGGATCGTCCACGACGGACCACCGTCCCACAACATGTTGCGTTGAGCCGGGTCGATGTCGATGTAGCGCAATCCGAAATCGACGAGACCGAGCTCGTCCATCACCGGGGTGGTGCGAAAGGTGATGTGATCGCAGTTGCAGATGTTGACCGTCCCACCGGCGAACGCTTCGCTCGACGCGGTGCCGCCCACCGACGACCTTGCCTCCACCAGCAACGTTCGCAGACCGGCCCTGGCCAAGTAGGCGGCGCAAACCAGACCGTTGTGCCCTGCACCGACCACCATCGCGTCGTAGTCAGGGGTGCTCATCGGGTCATTCTTGCTTACCGCTGATGCGGGTAGCGTGCCCATGTGACATCGTCCGTGCGGTACTTCCCCAATCTCACCGGACCGCAGGTGGGTGAGCGGCTCAACGAGCGCAGCATCATCGTCCAGCCGCTCGGAGCCATCGAGCAGCACGGTCCGCATCTGCCCTTGAGCACCGACTCCGTCGTCGCCACGGCAGTCGCCGAGGCGGCTGTTGCCGAGGTCGGCGACGAGCTCGACGTGTGGCTGATGCCGACCCTTCAGTACACCAAGTCCAACGAGCACGCCTGGTCGCCGGGCACGATGTGGTTGTCGGCGACCACGCTGCTCGCCGTGCTCGACGACATCGGCCGTTGCGTCGCCACCAGCCCGGCCAAGCGTCTCGTGTTCTTCAACGGTCATGGCGGCAACAGCTCGCTGCTCAGTGTCGCCAGCCGCGAGGTACGACTGAAGCACGGCCTGATGACCTTTCTGACCCACCCCGGCATGCCGGTCGATCAGGGCGGCACCTCGCCGGCCAGCGAGTTGGGAATGGGGGTGCACGGCGGCACCGACGAGACGTCGGTCATGTTGCACCTCGCGCCGGACCTGTGCGACATGAGCAAGGCCGAGCGACGTGTGCCCGACAAGCTTGCCGACAACACCTACGTGCGCTTCGGTGGCCGCGTCAGCTTCGGGTGGCTGTCGAACGACTTCCACCCGGATGGGTACATCGGAGATCCCACTGCGGCCACCGCCGAGCGTGGGGCCGAGTTGTTCGCTGGTTCGGTCGCCTCGTTCTGCGCTGCGCTGCGCGAGATCTCCGTCTTCGATTTCGGGCGCTGACGATGGGGGGGTGGCACGACCTGCGGATCGACGGCGACCGTCTCTGCCAGCGGCTCGAAGCGCTCGGCGAGATCGGTGCCGTGCACGGGCCCAACGGCGAGCGCGGGTGCGCCCGATTGGCCCTCACTGACGAAGACCGGCAGGGTCGCGATCTCGTGGTGTCGTGGATGGCCGATCTCGGCTTGGCGATCTCGATGGATGCCATCGGCAACGTCGTTGCGACACGCTCGGGTAGCGACCCGACTGCTGCCGCAGTGATGGTCGGCTCTCACATCGACACCGTCCGCACCGGCGGCCGGTTCGACGGAAATCTCGGCGTGCTCTGCGGACTGGAGATCATCGAGACTCTCGATCAGCACGACGTCGTCACACGCCGCCCCGTCCAGGTCGCGTTCTTCACCGACGAAGAAGGTGCCAGGTTTGCTCCCGACATGCTCGGCAGCCAGGTCTACGTCGGCGCGCTTGCCGTCGAGGAGGCGCTCGACGTGCTCGCCGCCGACAATGGCGCGCGGCTGGGTGACGAGCTCAACCGCATCGGCTACGCCGGGCCCACACCGGTTCCGGCAGCCTCGTTCCCGCACTGCTACGCCGAGCTTCACATCGAGCAGGGTCCGGTGCTCGAACAAGAAGGCATCACCATCGGAGTCGTCACCGGGGTGCAGGGCATCTCGTGGACCGAGGTCACGATCGTCGGGCAGTCGGCCCACGCCGGCACCACGCCCATGCATCTGCGCCACGACCCCATGGCCGTTGCCGCCCGAGCGATTCACGAGCTCCGTTTGGTCGCCGGGTATCTCGGCGCTCCACAGGTGGCGACGGTCGGCAGCCTCACGTTGGTGCCGAACCTCATCAACGTCATCCCATCGAGCGTGGTGTTCACCATCGATCTGCGCAACACGAACGAAGCAATCCTGGAGGGGATCGAGGCGCAGGTGTTCGCGGCGTGTCGGGCATACGCGTCCGACGAGGGCTGCCAGATCTCGATGCGCACGCTGGCTCGATTCGAGCCGGTCGAGTTCGACGATGACATGATCGATCTTGTCGAGGCGACGGCACAGCGCCTCGGCCACTCCACCAGGCGCATGCCGTCAGGTGCCGGGCACGATGCCCAGATGCTGGCGCGAGTCTGCCCGACCTCGATGGTCTTCGTCCCGAGTGTCAACGGGCTGTCCCACAACATCGCCGAGTACACGACACCCGCCGACATCGAAGCGGGAGCCAACGTCTTGTTGCAGGTCGTCCTGGCCCACGCCTTCGAATAGCGAAAGGGGCGCCGGCCGAAGCCGACGCCCCTCTTGCACTGAGTTTGCTACAGCCCGATCGACGGGTCGATGAACTGGTTGGTGACGATGTCTTCCGCCTTCAACCCGGCCTTCGGTGCCTGACCGAGCGCCGTGTACACCGGGATCGCTTTGGCGATGAGGGCATTGACACGGTCGTAGTCGAAGTTGCCGAGCGTCTTGTCGGGGCCATTGGCGACCAGGCCGTCGGCCTTGATCGTCTTGACTCCGTAGTCGGCCACACCCTGGCTGTACACCCAACCATTATCGAACGTCGTCACAGCGTCGAGGACGATCTTGTTGGCTGCTGCCGGGGTGCTGAGGTAGTCGACGCTCGACTGCTGGATCATCGGCACGATGGCCTTGAAGCAATCGGCGTACTTCGTGATGTTCTCCGGCTTCGTAGCGATCGACTCGGCGTAGTTCTGCCAGCCGGCATCGTTGATGTAGGCGTAGGCGACGGGCTTGGCCCAATCCTTGACCTCGTTCTGGTAGATGTACGGCTCTGCCGAGCCGAAGCCCTGCTGCGCGGACTTGCCCTGGTCAGCGATGAACAGCGCGGGAGTTCCGTCGTACGAACCGTCGACCTTGCCCTTCGCGAGGATTCCCTGCGACGTGAAGTAGTCCATCCAGGCCGCACCGTTGAAGTAGCGAACGAGGATGTTGTTCTTGCCGATGTCGGCAATCGTCTTCACGTCGGGATACGTCGCCGGGTCCCACATGATCATCTGCGGGTTCTTCTCGAAACCGGATTCGATGGCCACAGTTGGGAACGCGGTGGAGTTCTGGATCCCTTCGTCGGTGTACACGAAGCCCAGCAGGATGCTGCTGTCGGTGTACATCTGCGAGGTGACCGTCTGATACCCGATGGCCGGACCACCCGAGCGGATCTCGAGCTTGACGCCGGTGTCGACTCCGCCCGCAGTCAGGCTGCCCGTGACCGACACCTTGGCCTTGTCGATCGTGTAGTTAGAACCGAGCAGGTTGTACAGGAAACCGTGTTCGGCCTCCGGGTTCCAGTCGGTCTGGATGACGACGGTGTCGGGGCAGACGCCCTTCAAGCTCGTCACCTTGGCCGGGGCAGTGGTGCCCGGTGCCGAGGTCGCCGCGGGGGCGGTGGTGGTTGGTGCCGAGGTCGCCGCGGTGGTGGCGGCCGGGGCAGTCGTGCCCGCGGGCAGTGTCGCCGGAGCGGCTGTACTTGCTGACTTTGTGTCGCTACCGCACGCCGCCAGGGCCATGGCCCCGGCGAGTGAAACGGCGATCAACGAACGTGTGCGGCGTCGTTGCATCTGTTCTCCCTTTTGTTGTTTGTTCACGCTGATGGTTGGTGCGCCTGACCGACGAAGGTCAGCCGCTCTTGCGGGTGGATTCGTACCAGCGTCCGACGACGAGGTTGTTGAACCACCCGAAGATGATGAAGACGGCGATGCCAAGGGCTGCCGCCAGGATGAGAGCCCCGTACATCTGGGGGAACTGGGCACGTGATCGATAGGAGTCGAGCAGAATGCCGACGCCCTTGTCGCCACGCTTGAAGAAGATCTCGCCGACGATGGCGCCGATCACGGAAAGGCCGGCCGCGATGCGAAAGCCCGTAAAGATCGTGGGCATCGCGTTGGGCAGTTGGAGCTTGGTCAGCCGCGTCCAGCGCGACACGTGGTGCAACGTGAACAGGTCGTGCTGGCCGCGCTCGGCCGAGAGCAACCCGAACAGGGTGTTGGAGACGATCGGGAACAACGAGATGAGCACGCACACGAAGATGCGCGATGGGATCTCGAACCCGAAGATCGAGCCGATGATCGGCACGAGAGCGAGGATCGGGATGGCCTGCATGGCCACCAGGTACGGCCAGATCGAACGCTCCAGCCAGCGGGCCTGCGACATCACGATTGCCAGTGCCATGCCGATGATGATGGCGATCACCAGCCCGATCAGCGACACACGCGCCGTCCAGTACAGACCGTGCAGCAGCGCGGTGCGGCTGCGATCGTCGATGAAGCTGTCTTTGACGACGCGGTGCGGTGCGGTGATGAGGAACTTCGGCTTGCCCCAGATGTGGGTCAAGCCCCAGTACGACATGAAGTACCAGAAGCCGATGAACCCACCGAAGCCGATGACCGGCGCGGCGTAGTCGCTGATGTTGTGCTGCTTCTTCGCGGCACGGGGGGCATCGTCGCCGGCTCGAAGCTTGTTGAGTTGGTCGTGTTGGATCGCGCCTTGCATTCCCCCAGCGGCCGTTACCGGTGCGTTGCTCATACGTGGGCCCCTCGGAGCGCGTGGGAGACCTGGCCGGCCAACTCGGCGAACTCGGCCCCGAAGCGCAGTTCGGGCGAACGGGGATAGGCGAACGGGATCTTGAAGTCGCCGACGATCTGGCCCGGCCGTGCCGACATCACCAGCACACGGGTCGACAGGAACACTGCTTCGTAGATCGAGTGGGTGATGAACAGCGCGGCAAAGCCCTTGCGCTGGAACAGGCTGAGCAGTTCGTCGTTGAGCTTCTCGCGGGTGATCTCGTCGAGCGCGCCGAACGGTTCGTCGAACAGGAAGATCTTCGGATCCATCACCAGCGAGCGGGCTAGTGAGCACCGCATCTTCATGCCGCCGGAGAGCTGCTTCGGATACTTCTTCTCGAACCCATCGAGGCCGACGAGGGCGATGTTCTCGGCCGCGCGCCGTGAACGCTCGACCTTGTCGATGCCTTCGAGCTCGGCGAGCAGTTCGACGTTCTTCTGCACGGTGCGCCATTGCAGCAACGTGGCATCCTGGAACACGTAGCCGACGTTGCCATCGGCGATGTCGACCGACCCGCCAGTGGACTTGGTGAGGCCAGAAGCGATGCGCAACAGCGTGCTCTTTCCGCAGCCAGAGGGCCCGACAACGGTGACGAACTCGCCGGCGCGCACATCGAAGGTGGTCTCCCGAAGTGCGTGGGTGCCATCGGGGAACACCATCGACACCCCGTCAAAACTCAATGCGGGAGCAGCCCCTACGTCGCCCATTGGGGTAACCGTAGCCGCGTTACGGGTCTCATCGAATATTCTCGCCGTGCTCAATGCATCACCATGCCACCGGTCACGTTCATGGCCTGACCAGTGCAGTACGAGGCCTCGTCGGAAGCCAGAAACACGGCCATGTTGGCCACGTCGGAGGGTTCGGCAAGCCGGCCCAACGGCGATTTCGCGGACCACTCCTGCACCATCGCTTCGGTGCGGGTCGCGGCCCCCATCTCGGTCAGCACATAGCCGGGGCAGATGCAGTTGACGGTGATGCCATAGGCGCCGAGCTCTTTGGCGGCGACCTGCGTGAGTGAGATCACGGCCGCCTTCGACGCGGCGTAGTGCGCCTGGTTGGGACCGCCGACCTTGCCACCCATGCTGGCCATGTTGATGATCGCCCCGCGCCCGTTGGGGATCATGGCCTTTGCCGCGAGCTGGATCGTGACCAGCATCGCCCGCACGTTGACGGCGAACGTGAAGTCCCAGTCGGCGGGATCGATCTCGAGGAGCGGAGCCATCTTGAGGATCCCGGCATTGTTGACGAGGATGTCGATGCCGCCGAGGCCGTCGATCGCCCGTCCGACCACGTCAGTAGTCGATTCGACGTCTGCCAGATCGACCCCGAATGCACTGGCGTCGAGCGGGGCTGCCGTCTTCAGCAGACGATCGATGTCGATGTCGAGCAGGGCGAGCTCGGCACCTTCGCGGCGAAACGATGCAGCGATCTCCGCTCCGATGCCGCGGGCCGCGCCGGTGATCAGCGCTCGCCGCCCGGCGAGTCGGCCCTGACTTGTCCCCATGGCGAGGGAGTGTAGGGCGGAGTGCCTGACCACTCAGACGCGATTGCGTGAACGCTCTGTTTCCAAAATGGATCCGTTACGGACAACGACTCGGTCAGCAGGACCGAAGGCGATCGCTTCGCGGATTGTCGACGCCCGAATCGCCACGTAGTCCATGTTGACGCCGAGCCCCATGGTACGACGGGCCGCGCCGCTGACCATTTCGAGCGCCGCCGCGGGCAGGGCATGGGCCGCCATGATCATCAGCGACGCCGTCTCCAGCGGATCGCCCCGCCCAACGGGATTGAACGGATCCTGGAGGTTGTCGGCGCCTGCAGCCACGTTGACGCCCGCCAGCTGCAGGGCGCGCACGGCCGTGACGGCCCTGGGAGTTGCGACTGGAGAGTCGCGACCTTGTAGGAACAGGTTGGTGTGGGGGAGGGCAATCACGTTGATGCCTGCTGCGGCGACCTTCTCGGCGATCTCCTGCTGTCGATGCACCGGCTGCAGCGAGAGCGACACGCAGTGACTCGCCGTGACTCCGAGAGGGAACCCGGTGGCGATGACCCGCTCGGCCAGATCCTCCAGGGCACAGATCGATGGATTGAGCGTCTCATCGGTATGCAGGTCGATCGGCAGGCCCGCCTCGGCGGCCATCGCCAAGAAGTTGTCGTTGGCCGCAATCGGATCGGACTCCAGATGGGGGCATCCGCCGACGACGTCGATCCCCATCGCGATCGCGTCACGAAGCAGCGTGCGCTGGTTGGCTCCTTCCGGGCCGACCGACGGCCAGGCGCACAGCGCAGTGACCTGGATGTCGACGATCGCCCGGAGACGATCGCGCACCTCGATCAGCGCTTGAACCGACATCAGACCGGCGCGCACCGTGAGATCGACGTGAGTGCGGATCGCTGTACAGCCGTTGGTCGACAGCAGGATCGCGGCACGCTCGGCACGCTGGACCGTGTCGGCGAGGGTGATCGACGGGCGAGCCTGGTCCATCGCACCGATGGCGCCGAGCAGGTCTCCGGTGGGGTTGTCGACGCGTTCGGCCAGGAACGCCTTGTCGAGGTGAGCGTGCGGTTCGGCAAAGGCCGGCAGCACGAGGTAGCCGTCGTCGGCCAGCGCCTGAGCAGCGAGCGGAAGTGTGCTCACACGAGCGGTGAGCCGGTGATCGGGCGGCGCTCGATCGGTTCGCCGAGGCGGGGGAACACTTCTTCGGTGACGAGATGCAGCTGCTCGATCATGTCGTCGCGGCTCAGCCCGGGATAGTCGAGGAACAGGCAGATGTGCTTGAGATCGAGCAGTTCTCGCCAATAGCCGATGGCATCGACGGCGTCATCGATCGAGCCGACGATCTGGATCCTCTGCTCGTTGCTCTCCTCCACCGTGGGGCAGTGGTTGAACGCCACCTTCGAGCCGTCGGGGTTGCGATAGCTGCTGAACCGACCGTACGGCGACAAGAACTTGTTGAACTCGTCCTGACCGGGCCGGCCTTTCACCAAGGCCTTCTCATGTGTCTCGGCGACGTGGAGGTTGAGCACCAGGCAGCGGTCTTGCCCGAGGCCGACCGGCGTGCCGCACGCTTTGCGGATCTCGGCGTAGCGATCCCACTTCTGCTTCTGCGTGTCGGCGTTCTGCAGCCAGTACACGGCCTTGTGACCCGCCTTCGGCACGTACTCGATGGTCTCGGGTGACGTGACCGGTTGATAGATGTCGACCTTGCGCAACGGCTTCGGGATCAGCGTGAGCGTGTTGACCATCGTGCCGCGGTCTGGAACGTCGTCGGGAGGAAGCACGAGGTGCTTGCCCCGGTAGCTGAACTGCTCTTGGTACCAGGCCAGCTTGATGATCTCCATCGACTCTTCGAAGATCTCACGATTGATGCGATCGTGCTCGGCCGACATCGCGTTGTCGCCGCTGGCGACGACCGTGCCGAGGGCCCAAGCCTCACGCGGCACCGTGCCGCGGCCGACGCCGAACTCCATGCGCCCACCAGTGAGTATGTCGGCGATTGCGAAGTCCTCGGCAAGCCGCAGCGGGTGCCATTGCGGCACGACGTTGAACATCTGCCCGAGGCGTAGGTTCTGAGTGAGCATGGCCAGGTGCTGACCGAACTGGATCAGGTTGGGAACTACTTCGTAGCCCTCGTACTGGAAGTGGTGCTCCGTGAGCCACATCGTGTCGATGCCGAGCTGGTCGGCCGTCTTGGCCCAGGCGACGAGGTTCTTGTAGCACTCGATGACCGCGTCGTTGCCGAAGCGTCGAGCGGTCGGAGCGACGGATGGATCACCCGCGTCGGGCATGGGAACGGTGCAGAAGAAGTTCGTGTCGACGCGCATGCGCAGATCGTACTTCTGTCAGATGCCGGCGGCAGTGCCAACCATCGTTCGGGGATCCGCAGCACCCGCACGAAAACCTTCGGCGTCGATCACGATCGCGTGGGCGTGGCCGAAACTGCTGTCGTACGGCTCCACGGCGGCGACCTTGTGCCCCCGTCGGGAGAGCTCGCTCATCCATTCAGCGGGGGCCTGACCCTCGACCGTGACGGTGGGGGCTTCGCCGCTGGTCCAGGTGTCGAAGCCGGTACTTGGCCCGCGCAGTGCCCATCGCCCGGCGTCGATCGCCGCCGCAGGGGATTGCCCGTAGTGGAACAACCGCGCTGCCAACTGCAAGAGGATCTGCGGCTGGGCATCGCCGCCCATCGTCCCGAACACCGCGCGCAGCGAGCCGTCGGACGTCGCCATCGCCGGACAGAGGGTGTGGGGTGGGCGATGCCCGGGCTTGAGCTCGGCCGCATGACCCTCACGCAAGTTGAACCCGAGACCGCGATTGTGAAGGTTGATCCCAGTGTTCGGTTCGATCAATCCCGAGCCGAACCCTGCGGCGTTGGACTGAATCAGCGAAACGGCCATCCCGTTCCCATCGACAGTGCACAGATAGGTGGTATCACCATCGCGGCCCGGTGCCCAACGATCGGAGGCTCGTTCGGTGTCGATCAGGTCGAGTCGTCCGGCGATCGCCTGCAACAGCGCGTCTCCATCGGCGCTGTCGCTGAGCACATCCGGGCGGTCGTAGCCCGCTGCCGTCGCTGCCTCGACGAGCAGGTGGGCGAAGCGAGCGTCGGTCGGGTCGGCTGGCAGGTCCAATCGCGAGGCGAGCTCGGCGGCACCGAGCGTGAGATACCCCTGCGAGTTGGGCGGAATGGTCCATAGCTCCACGCCGAAAGCCGTCGTGGTGAGGGGCTTCACCCAGTCCGCCCGAGACGTGGCCAGATCGGCGTCGCTGTAGAGCCCGCGACCGAGCCCTTTCAACCCGGCACCGAACTCGCCCAGATAGAACGCGTCGCGTCCACCTTCGGCGATGCCGGCGAGGGCGCGGGCTGCACCGGCGCGACGGACGCGGGCCCCGGGACGGGTGAGTTGACCGAGCAACTCGGCGAGGTGCTCACTGGAGCCCTCGTCGGCCCGGGCAGCGGCGCCGACGAGCAACGGGCTGGCGGGAAACCCGCCGGCAGCCAGGGCGATCGCCGGCTCCAGCAGCAACGACAGCGGCAACGTACCGAAGCGCTCGTGCAGCGCGATCCAGCCGTCGACGCAACCGGGAACGGTGACCGCCCTGATGTCGAGTCGGAAGGGCATCTCGGTGCGACCTTCGCTGCGCAGCGCCTCGGCGTCGGCGCCCGAGCCGGCTCGTCCGGTGGAGTTGAGCGCCGCGACCTCGCCGTCGTGGTAGACGAGCGCGAAGAGGTCGCCGCCCATCCCGCACAAGTGGGGACAGGTGACGGCGATCGCCGCGTTGGTGGCGATCGCCGCGTCGACGGCATTGCCGCCGAGCACCAGGGCGCGCAACCCCGCTTGCGTGGCCGCCTGGTCGGCGCTGGCAACCAACGCTTGCGGAGATCGGACGGAATGAAGTCGCGGCGAAGCCATGGTCGGAACCTACGCTGCCGCAGTGCAGCGGCTTCTCATCGGGAGGATCGTGGCGACGGCCGGAGCGGTCGTTGTCGCCATTGGCACCTTCCTGCCATGGCTGCGCTCGGGGACTCGGAAGCGGAGCAGCTATGAGATCTTCTCGCTGGTCGAGCGGTTGGGTTACTCGCGGTCGGACCTCATTGGATGGGGCCTCAGGTTGTGGCCGATCATGCCGCTGCTGCTCGCCGGCTCGGTGGCGCTGCTGTGGTACCCGCGGAAGTGGGTGACCGGGGCTGTCACGATCGTCGCCATCGTCTACGCCGGAGGCGTGGCGGCCGCAGTGAGGTCGGCCTCGCCGATCTCCATCATCTCCGTGGAATACGGCGCATCAGTCGCCTTCGTCGGCGCCGTACTCCTCGCCGCCGGCTACCTCCTCACCCTGCACATCGGCCCTTCCGAATCGTCAGTGACGAAATAGGCTGGCCCTCCCGGCAGATCTGGGTGCCGGCCTGCGCTGTGATCAGCGAGGCGAGACGCAGCTTGGCGCCCAGATCGTCGAGCGTCACCGAAAATTCGGCTCAGCTCATTACGTCACAGACGATTGACGACGAGTCGTCAGGTCGAGAGGTTCCAGACGCCTCGGGATTCGAGCACCTGTCGCAGCACGACTGGCCGGTCGGTCATGATTCCGTCGACGCCGAGGTCGAGCAGCCGCCCCATTTCTGCGGCGTCGTCGATCGTCCAGACGTGAACGTGCAGGCCGGCGTGATGGGCGCGATCGATGAAGCGCTGGTTGACGATCGTCAGTGGACCTTGTTTCACGGGTACTTGCGCGGCCGACGCGGAGAAGTGACGCAGCAATCCGAATCGGAGGAGTGCGACTTCCATCGGGCCGAGCGAGGTGCACAAGTCGGAGCCCAGCTCCTTGCGGAGACGGCGCAACCTCGAGTCGCTGAACGCGCCGACACACACCCTCGGCAACGAGTTGGTGCGGCGCAAGGTGGCGATGAGCGCGTCGACAGCAGCATCGGACTTGCAGTCGATGTTGATCCGCACCTCGGGCCATGCGCCGAGCAGGTCTTCGAGAAGTGGGATGGGAGCCTTGCCGTCGACCAGCGCCTTCGACACCTCCGACCACGGCAGTTCGCTGATCTTGCCGGCGCGCCCGGTGGTGCGCCGCAGATCGTTGTCGTGGAAAGCCGCCAGCACACCGTCGGCAGTCACCTGCACATCGGTCTCGAGGTAGTGGTACCCGAGGTCGACGGCGTACTCGAATGCCTCCATCGTGTTCTCCGGAACATCGCTGGCGCCACCTCGGTGGGCGAACGGCAAAGGGCCGTCCCATTCGAGATACGGGTGACGGGCGGCCATGGGCCAAGTATCGTCGATCGACATGGCAGAAACGATCACTGTTCGCTCGCCCTATGACGACTCGGTCATCGGCGAGATCCCCGCGCAAACGGCTGACGACGTGGCTACGGCCGTCGCCTCGGCGAAGGCGGCGCTGAAGTCACCGCTGCCACTCTGGAAGCGGGCGGCGATCCTCGACCGGGCCGCCCAGCTCCTGACCGAGCGCCGCGATCAGTTCGCCCTGATCATCGCCAAGGAGGCGGCCAAGCCGATCAAGACGGCCCGCGCCGAGGCAGAACGCGCCGTCGGCACGTTCCAATTCGCCGCCGCCGAGGCGCGCAAGCTGTCGGGGGAGATGATCCCACTCGACGCGATCTCGGCAGGCGAAGGCAAGTTGGGCTTCACCCTCAGAGTTCCGATCGGTGTCGTCGGCGCGATCGCCCCATTCAACTTCCCCCTCAACCTGGTAGCCCACAAACTCGCCCCGGCAATCGCCGCGGGCTGTCCCGTCGTGCTCAAGCCGGCCAGTCAGACACCGTTCAGTTCCATCGAACTGGCCAAGCTGCTGATCAACGAATGCGGTCTGCCCGCCGACTACCTCCACGTCATCACTGGCAGCGGGAGCACGGTCGGCAACGCGATCGTCGACCATCCCGACATCGCCTTGATCACGTTCACCGGGTCTCCCGATGTCGGCTGGGGCATCCGCGCCCGCGCCCCGCGCAAGCGCGTCGGCCTCGAGCTCGGCAACAACGCGCCGGTCATCATCGAACCCGACGGCGACTGGAAGACGGCAGCGGCCAAGATCAAGATGGCCGGCTTCAGCCACGCCGGTCAGAGCTGCATCTCGACACAGCGCATCTACATTCACAGCTCGATCGCCGACGACTTCACCGCGGCCTTGGTCGATCACGTCAACTCGTTGGTTGTGGGGGATCCGCTCGACGAGGCAACCGATGTGTCGGCGCTCATCTCCCGGCACGAGACCGAGCGTGTCGCGTCCTGGGTCGCCGAGGCGGAGTCAGCTGGCGCAAAGGTGCTCACCGGTGGTTCGCTCAATGATCAGGGTGTGCTGCGGCCGACCGTCATCAGCAACGCCAAGCCCGACATGAAGGTCTGCTCCAAAGAGGTGTTCGGGCCCGTCGTGGCGATCGCAACGTACGACTCGCTCGACGATGCACTCGAGCTGGCCAACGATTCCTCGTTCGGTCTGCAGGCCGCGATCTTCACGTCGGACATCGGCAAGGCGCTCAGGGCCGTGCATGCCCTCGACTACGGAGGCGTGTTGGTCAACGAGGTACCGACCTGGCGGGCCGACCAGCAGCCATATGGTGGCGTACGCGACAGCGGTAACACCCGAGAGGGCCCGGCGTATTCGATCAAAGAGATGACCGAAGTCAAGATGGTAGTTCTCGGCGCATGATCCGTTGGGGAGTGTTCGGAGGGTCGAGTCGCATCTACCACAGCTCGCTGAAGCCCGCCTTCGACGAACTCGGTCACGTCGTGGTCGACGCACCGAGCAGGCGCGGCGGCGACTTCGCGCCGTATGCCGACATGCTCGCTCGTGACGACATCGACGCGGTCTACAACCCGCTGCCCAACCACCTTCACGCCGAGTGGAGCCACCGCGCCATCGACGCGGGCAAGCACGTGCTGTGCGAGAAGCCGTTGACGATGTCGCCGGCCGACAGTGCCGACCTCTTCGACCACGCCGCGGCGGCCGGTGTCACGATCCTCGAGGCCTACATGTGGCCACACCATCCCCGAGCCCACGCATTGCTTGCGCTTGCCGGCGATGGCTCGCTCGGTACCTTGCGGTCTGGGCGTGCCTCGTTCAGCTATCCCATGGACATGAGCAGCGGCGACCATCGCATCGACACCCGCGGTGCCGGTGCCCTGTTCGACATCGGCATCTACTGCATCGCCCCGTTCCTGCTGATGGCGGCCCGCGATCCGGTCTCCATGGCTGCATCGGCGACGCGCAACGAGCTCGGCGTCGACACGTCGATGGCCGGATGGATCGACTGGGGCAGTGGGTTCAGTTCGGCCTTCGATGTCAGCTTCGACGCACCACTTCGCAAGCAGATGGCGCTGTCGGCCAGCCTCGGCCTGGTCGAGTTGCCCGGCGAGTATGTTCCGGGGCCACCCGACGCCAGTCAGATCATCATCGAGCGCCGCGATGGCTCGGTCGAGACCGTCGAATGCGCCGGGGCCAATGCCTACGCCGGAATGGTCGCTCATTTCGAGGCAGTCGTCGCCGGTGAGCAGAAGCCGGTCTTCGGCATGGAAGAGAGCATGCGCTTGGCAGCGATCCTCGACGAGCTGCACGAGCACACCGCCCTTCAGGCGTGATCTCGTCAGCGCGCCGCTTTGCCGGGCTGATCAACGTCGCGGCGGCCGATCACTACCTTGATCTGCTCTGCGCGCTCGTCGCCTCGACCATCGATCTCAACGCCGACGTCAGCTCGATCCTCCTCGCGCTCGACAAGCTTGCCGAGACCTGTCCCGCGTCCTTCGACGGGATCGTCGACACGCTGTTCGCGTCGGGTCAGTTCGCCGGCGACAGCGACGACTACCACGATCCGCGCAACTCACTGTTGCACGACGTGCTCGCCAGGCGCACCGGCATGCCCATCACCCTCAGCGTCGTGGCAATCGAGGTCGGGAAACGACTCGGCGTTCCGATCGTCGGCGTCGGTTTGCCGGGACACTTCGTGATCCGCGACAAGAGATCCGGAGCCTACGCCGACCCATTCGGACACGGCGTGCGCTACGACGAAGCCGGGATGATCTCGTCGTGGCACCGCCGCATGGGTGAAGACGCCGCGTTCCGTCGATCGATGCTGGTGCCCACGAGCTCTCGCGACATCGTGCTGCGCATCCTCAACAACTTGAAGCAGAGCCTCCTCTCGCGCGACCAACCGGTGCTGCTTGCTCGACTCGCACCGCTGCGCGCTGCGTTCCCCGAGCTCGCCGATGAGGGCAGCGAACACCGCCAGTGGATGCGACACTTCAACTGATGATCGACCCCATCATCAAGCGAAGCCTCGGTCAGATGATGAAGGGGGTCCAGGTCGTCGGGGCCCATCACGACGGCGTGACCCGCGCCTACTGCAGCCACTGGGTGTGCCAGGTCAGCTTCGAGGAGCCGATCGTGATGGCCAGCGTGTCTCCGAAGCACGACACCTACCCACTCCTGGTCGCCAGCGGCGAGTTCGCGGTCAGCATCCTCGCCGGTGATCAGGTCGATGTCGGCCAGTACTTCTCCTATCCCGGCCGCAGGTTCCGGTACATCGCCGACGAGTACCTCGACGTGATCCCGGGCACGCAGCTTCCGGTCGTGCGCAACTGCATCGCCTGGCTGCGATGCACCACGTTCGAGGTCAAGCCGATGATCGACCACCATCTGTTCTTCGCTCGCGTGATCGACGTCGGTGCCGGCCGGTTGAAGGAGCCACCACTGCTGTACTCCAGCAGGCTGGGTTGGCGGGTGACAGGTGACAAGGCGCGGGCACCGGGGCGCAGCATCCGTGACGAGTTGCTGCAGCGGTTGGCCGTGGCCGGATTCGACGTCGCCGACGACTCAGACGACGAGGAGTAGTCGCTGGCTGCGCTCGCAGTAGTTGTAGTGCACCAGTATCGTTGGAGGTCATGACGGCCACCGAAATCTCCCCGCGTGAATCAGAGGAACTGCTCGACGACCTCGTGGCCCGGCTTCTGGAAGAGTGCGACCCGAAGACGCACGACTCGATCACGTTCCTCGGTGCCCAGTACGACAATGGATTGGCGTGGGTGCACTTCCCCGTCGGGTACGGCGGTCTGGGGATCAACCCGAAGCTCCAGCGCGTGGTCAACGAGCGGCTGTTCGCCGCCGGCGCGCCGAACCCGATGTACCGCAACCCGATCGGCCACGGCATGTGTGCCCCCACCGTGGTCGCCTGGGGCAGCGACGCGCAGAAGCAGCGGTACCTGCGGCCGCTGTTCACCAGCGAGGAGATCTGGTGCCAGTTGTTCAGCGAGCCGGGCGCAGGCTCCGACTTCGCTGGGTTGTCGTCGAAGGGCGTGCGCGATGGCGACGAGTGGAACGTCAACGGTCAGAAGGTGTGGACGACCCTGGCCCATCTCTCGCGCTTCGGTCTGCTGGTGGTGCGCACCGATCCCGAGGCGGTCAAGCATGCCGGGCTCACTGCCTTCGTCGTCGACATGCACGCTCCGGGCGTCGAAGTGCGGCCGCTGCGTCAGATGACGGGCGAGGCCGAGTTCAACGAGGTGTACTTCACCGATGTGCGCATCGCCGACTCCGAGATGCTCGGCAAGCCGGGCGATGGATGGCGGGTCTCGCTGACAACGCTGATGAACGAGCGGGTGTCGATCGGCGGCATCATGCCGCAGAAGGGGTCCGGCACCATCCAGGCGTTGACCTCCACGTGGGCCAACCTTCCCGACGAGCGCAAGGATCCCGCCGCGCGTGACGAGGTGATGAAGCTGTGGTCGCGTGCCGAGGTCCTGCGGCTCACCAACATCCGCGCCAACCAGAATCGCAAGATGGGCGATCCCGGCCCGGAAGGCTCGATCGCCAAGATGGCCTTTGCCGATCTCAACAAGGACATCTACGCCATGGTGATGAACCTGATGGGCGCCGAGGGGATGTTGTACCGCAGCTACGAGATGATCCGACCGGAGACGGCGATGATGTTCGAGACGATGCAGAAGGCCTTCCTGCGCAGTCGGGCCAACTCGATCGAAGGCGGCACCACCGAGGTCATGAAGAACATCCTCGGCGAGCGCGTGTTGGGCCTGCCCGGCGATGTTCGCGTCGACCGTGAGGTGCCGTGGAGTCAGGTGCCGCGCAACTAGTTTAGTTAGTGGCCGGTGTGCAGCAGGATTCCAAGATAGAGGGCAGCGAGCGAGCAAAGGGCTCCCAGCGCGCCACCCAGCGCCAGAGCCAACTTGGTCTTGCCGAGTGAGTGGATCAGCACGAACACTGCCGACGCGACGGCCACGGTGATCTTGACGAACACGGTGATCTGATACCTCGTGCTGGTGTTGCCGACGTCGATCGCGGTCAGGTTCCAGATCCCGGTGACAACAAGTACACCGAATGCCGGCCACGCCAGTTTGGCGAAGGCCCGGGCGGCGGCTCGCGGGGCTCCTGGCGATTCGCGGCGAAGCGTGCCGACCAGTCCGGCGAGTGCGAACTGCCCGCCGACCCAGACCGTGGCGGCGAGTACGTGGAGGAACAGTCGAATCGTCGTCGCAGTAGGGGACAGCACGCGCGGAGGCTACGGAACGCGGAGGGCTGCGAGCACATCGCTGGCCGCGAACTCGTGGTCGTTCATCGTCGCCGACCGCGTGACCGATCCACCGAGCATGGCCGCCGAAGCCGTACCGATCGCCGCCTGCAACTCGCGGATGTTTCGTGGCGGTGGGAAGTATTCGTCCTCGTCGGTGACCTTCACCGGCTCGACCCCATGGCGTGGCGCCAGACGACGGACGATGTCGTCGACCAGTTCTTCGGGCGCGGACGCGCCGGCGGTGACACCGATCGTGCCGTGCAGGTCGTCGGGCAGTTCGGCGGCGTTGTTCACCCGGAAGACCCGCGCACAACCCGCTTCGATCGCCAACTTCTCGAGTGCGCGGGTGTTGGATGAGTTCGACGATCCGATCACCACGATGGCGTCGCATCTCGACGCCATCGCCATCAGCGCCGACTGCCGGTTCGTGGTGGCGAAACAGAGATCGCTTCGACCCGGTGTCCACGCGTTGGGGTACTTGGCAGTCACGGCCTGGGCGATGCCCGACCAGTCGCGGTGCGACAATGTCGTCTGAGCCAGTAGGGCGACCGGCTCGTCGAATTGGGGCAGAGCATCGACCTCGTCGACGCTTTCGACACGACTGATCGACTGCGGAGCGACGGCCATCGTGCCGACGGCTTCTTCGTGGCCTTCGTGGCCGACGTAGACGATGCGGTAGCCCTTCTTCGCTCTGACCTTCACCTCGTGATGAACCTTGGTGACG
>JANYKU010000074.1 GCA_025358075.1 Ilumatobacteraceae bacterium | reverse complement strand
ACATCGTCGTGACGGGTACCGGTGCGACGGCGACCTACGTCTTGACGGGTACGGCCAGCGCCAACTCGGATTGCACCGGCATCAACGGCTGATCCAACAACTGAAGTAAAACGAAGGAGCCGGGCCATTGGGGGCCCGGCTCCTTTCGCTTTTCGGTCGGCGTTTACGAACCCTCTTCGGTCTGCAACCGGTGCAGCGCCTCATTGAGGGCATCGATGAGTTGCCTGGGCTGGCGGATTGCGGTCGCGGTGGCCGTGAACGATAGGCCCGCGGACGGCAGGTGCCCTCTTCCCAACGGCTGAGTGTCGCTGGATGCACCGGGACCGCGGGAGCCAGTTCAGCGATGCTGAGATGGAGCCGCATTCGCATCTCTCGGCCCTTTCCAGAGGTGAGATCACGAGCACGGGAGAGACGTTGAAGATTTGAAACGGTTGGCATGGCTTCAGATTATAATCCATCAGTCACAAGCTAGTGGTGCATGACTGCGGTATTTATTGAGGAGAATTGCCGCACAATATAAACATCAGTCCTTGCATAACTGCGGCACTTACGTCATGCTGATGGCGTGCGGCCCTTCACTGACGTAGTCCCAGAGGTTCAAACCAACAAACCCCGACGAGGACTTACCACCGTCGTGCTGTCGTTCAGGCTTCCCTACGACAACGAGACCGGGGCAGACAACGAGACGATCCAACTCATTGTCGTGCATCGCTCAACTGGCAAGAGGATTGGGGAAGTCACAGACGTGCGGCTCACGAGCCGCGAAGAAGCACTCACCCCGACCGAGCTGTCCCGCTTTCCCTGGACTAGATGGCTCGGAGTTTCTGCCTCCTACGCGCACGCCCGAATGGTCGATGACCCGTGGGCGATGGAGGGAGCAGTGGTGGACGATGGCGCGGGACGCCGGGCAACACGAGCCGCCGTGACGGCGATCAGCGCCACCAAGTTCGATGTTCCAAAGAAGCGACCTGGTCGACATGGTCACGAACCGGGCTTCTACGAATCGGTGGCGCGCCGTTACGGGGAACTCCGTGCCGACCCCACAGTCTCGGCACCAGCCACTCGACTCGCCGAAGAACATCTCCAGAGCCTTGCGACGGTCAACGGATGGCTAACCCAATGTCGCAGGCGTGGACTTTTACCACCGTCATCACGAGGTCATCAGAGGAAGGATCGGTCATGAGCGTCCACAAACACATCGGCCCGCGGGGGGTGCGCTGGGAGGTCCGAATGCGCGGCACGGATGGCCGCGACACTTCAAAGCGATTCGACACGCGCAAACGAGCCGAGCACTACGAACGTGAGCAGCGCACCGCGATGACGCACGGTGTCTGGACAGATCCCCGCGGTGGCCGGGTGACGCTCGCAGAATGGGCAGCGGATTGGCAGCGGACCATCGTGCATCTGTCGGGACGCACTGCATCCATCTACGAATCGAATCTCCGTCTGCACGTGCTTCCCGTCCTCGGCGCGTTCGAGCTCGGCAAGATCACAACGACGATGGTGCGTGGCTGGCTATCTGATTTGACGCGCAAACCGAAGATGGTCGGTCATGGAGTGCTGGCGCCCGCTTCGGTTCATCAGGCGTACCGAACGTTGCACGCAGTCCTGTCAGCCGCCGTCGAGAATGGCTGCATCGGTCGGAACCCGTTGGACGGTGTGAAGCCGCCAAGGGTCACGCAAGAGCCGATGCGCTTCCTCTCGCACGGGGACGTCGCGAGACTCGCGGATGAGATCGGTCTGGAGCATCGAGCCTTCGTGTTGCTCGCGGCGTTCTGCGGGCTGCGGGCCGGCGAGATGGTCGCGTTGCGCTGGGAGCGAGTGCACTTGCTCGAGCGCCGAGTCGAAGTGGTTGAACAGTCCGACCCGTCAGGCAAAGTCGGTTCGGTGAAGGCCCCGAAATCTGCCGCAGGTCGAAGGTCCATCGCCATGCCGCGGTTCGTCGCTGACGCACTTGCTGCGCACGGACGTCTACAAGTTGAGAATGACGGAGTCGCCGGCATGGGTGCTCTGCGACTGGTTGCGAACCCTGAATACGACACCGCGGCGATTCGACCGTTGAGCGGTCTCGTGTTCGGCGCCCCAGATGGCGGGCCGATGGATCTGCACAACTTCCGTTCACGAGTGTGGGCTCGTGCCGTCAAGCGCGCCGGTCTGGACGGACTACGCATCCACGATCTGCGCCACACGTGTGCGTCGCTGGCGATCAGCACTGGCGGGAGCGTCAAGGTCATCCAACGGATGCTTGGGCACGCGTCGGCGGCGATGACCTTGGACAGGTACAGGCACCTCATGCCGAGCGAATCTGAGGCAGTTGCTGAGCGGCTCGACGCGTTGATGCGACAGGCTGTTCAGATCACCCGCCTGGTTGGGTGGGCAGATTCGTTTCCGGGTGCAGATTCACGCTCTGGCCTCACATGTGGGGCGGGAAGGCGCGTGGTCAAATCGGGATGTGACGTTGCGCGCGTAACGATATTCGCGGATAGTCGCCGGGCGAAGGGTGGGGTCGTGACCATCCCTTGTGGAGCTGTGGAGCTGTGGAGCTGTGGGGTGTTGGGAGGGGGGAGACGAGCCCAGCGCTGCCGTGAGGATCTGGGGGGCACTCAGGTACCGCACAAGAGAGCGTGGCAACAGCAACGGCGACCGGGAGCGACGACGTCTGTCGGGTCTGCGTTCCTTCAACGAGTCGAGCCCAGAAGCGCTGTGCAGCCTGTGGACAAATGCGGCTCGCGGGCAGAACGCGGGCAACTAGTCCTGATCGACGACGAAAGCCGCATGGTTCGAGGCCTAAACTATCCTCTGACCTGCAGCTTCCTCTAGTGGTCGAGACCGGCGTCGATCCGGTGACCCCACGCTTTTCAGGCGTGTGCTCTGCCGACTGAGCTACTCGACCGTGTTGGAAATCTCAATTTTCGATACTTAGCGGTCCCGACGGGACTCGAACCCGCGACCTCCGGCTTGACAGGCCGGCGTGAACTCCAGCTTCACCACGGGACCAGACTGTGACCAGGCTGACCAGCACCCCCAACGGGATTCGAACCCGTGCCGCCACCTTGAAAGGGTGGTGTCCTAGGCCACTAGACGATGGGGGCTAGGGAACTTCTTCCGGTTGAGAGCGTCGCAACACTATCAGCAGGTCCGTCGAATCGCGCCAGGTGATTCCGTGATCAAGACCGGGATCGAAACCATGCCGTGCCCACTACGGTGCGCAGCGTGCGCCTCTCCGTAGAGCCATCGCTCGACCCGACGACGTATCCGTTCAGCCACACCATCCGGGTCAGATTCGCCGAGACCGACGCGATGGGGATCGTTCATCACAGCCGTTACCTTCCCTATCTGGAGGAGACGCGAGTGGCCTACTTGCGGCACCTCGGTCATCCGTATGCCGAGTTGCGCTCGGAAGGTTTCGACTATGCAGTCCTCGAATGCTTCGTCCAGTACCGGCAGCCGCTGCACTTCGATGAAGAGGTCGTCGTGCACCTCGATCTGGCGGTTGCATCACGCACGACGTTCCAGATGACGTACCTGCTCACCGTCGGCGACGAGGTCAGAGCCACCGGGGTGACGGTGCACGGTTGCATCACCGCGACCGGCCGGCCAACGCGCCTGCCGCCGTGGCTGGTGGCACTCACGTCTTGACGAAGACTTAACGAATTCTCACCCGCCGTCCGCTCGAAACTCGTGACGAGTTGGCTTATCGTCGCCTCATGCGTCCCCGGCCGACCAATGTGACGATGTCGTCGGCATGATCGGCATCTGCACGGATTCGAACTCGCAGCTACTGCAAACGCTGGCCGAACGGCATGCGATCGAGGTTGTGCCGATGACGGTGACCGTTGGGGATCACGAGTACTTGGAAGGTGTGGATCTCGACACCGACGACTTCTATGAGTTGTTGAGGCTCGATCCACAGCCCAGCGTCAGCGCCAGTCAGCCGAGCCCTGGACAGTTCGCCGCGGCCTATGAATCGTTGCTGCAGCGCGGCTGCGACGAGATCGTGTCGATTCACGTGACCGGATCGATGTCGGGAGCGTTGAACTCGGCACGGTTGGCGGCTCG
This sequence comes from Ilumatobacteraceae bacterium, assembly GCA_025358075.1. GTDB lineage: Bacteria > Actinomycetota > Acidimicrobiia > Acidimicrobiales > Ilumatobacteraceae > JAENVT01. Next base: position 18,934 of record JANYKU010000074.1, on the reverse strand, counting down.
CTCACTTCCGGTGCCGGTGCGATTGGTCGACTCGGGCACCGCCAGCTTCGGCGTGACGCTGTGCGTGTGGGCGGCGGCAGATGCCGTCGCCCGCGGCGCGACGCTCGACGAAGCGGTGCGCGTCGCCGAGTCGCTGGCACCGAACATCGGCATGGTCTTCATGCGTGATGCGCCCGACGAGGGTCCCGGAATCCCCGTCCTGTCCCTCGTCGCCGGTCACATCGAAGTCATGTCACACGCCACGACGATGCTCGACGGGATCGGCAAGATGGCATCGATCGCGGCGAAATGGGGACCGCGGCTGAAGGTGGGCGTCGGCCTGGCCGACCGATCTTCAGAACCGCTGACGGAGGCACTGGAAGTGGCGTTGAGTCGCACCGGCTCGGTGGTCGAGATGGTGCGCTACCGCATCGGGCCGAGCATCGGCGCCTACACCGGGATCGGCGCAGTTGGTTGTTTCATGTGTCCGGCTGACTGATCGACTGACCGAGGGCGCGCACTGCCCAGTCGAGCAGCCAGCTCAGAAAGCTGTAGAGATGGTGCTCGCCGGCGAGCGGGTCGTCGTCGTCGATGTCGTCAGGATCGAGATCCTCGCTGACGTCGAGCATGGTGCCGAGCACCAGTCGCAGACCGTTGATCGCCTGCACGAATGCGACCATCGACTCCTCATTGACGGGCTCGGGCGAATGGAGGGCGGCGTTGACCGTGGAGATGCCGGTGAGGCGCGAGGCGACGAGCTCTTCGCGCATCAGTCGTTGGTACTCGGCGTCGGCCTCGGCGTCGTCGGCAAGGTGGTACGCCGGAGGGAACATGCGCACGAGGCGAGGGTCGTCGGATTCGCCCATCAGCAACTGACTCAGCTCGGTCAACAGTCGGGTGATCAGCTGGCGCTCGTCGTCGCCGAGGTTGAAGGCGTAGCCGTCTCGAACGCGTTGGACCGGTGGAATGAATGCGCGCTTGCGAGCCATGGAGTTCAATCGTCCTGTTGCATCGTGGCCCACAGGCCGTGCTCGTGCAGCCGGAACACGTCGATCTCGGCCTTCTCTCGGGCCCCGCTCGATACGACGGCCCGACCCTTCTCGTGGACATCGAGCATCAGCGCTGTTGCCTTCTCGAGGCTGTAACCGAAGACCTTCTGGAACACGAGCGTGACGTAGCTCATGAGGTTGATCGGATCGTTCCACACCAGCACGATCCATGGTCGGTCCGGCACCGTCTCGTCGTCGATTCCCGGCAAGTCGAGCTGGGCCGGCGAGGGCGTTGAGGCCATCTTCCCATTCTGCCGCTTGGCCGCTGTGTTCGGGCGCCCATACGATGGGGGCGCATGGCTATCGGCGCCCGCCCCCTCGTCCCCTCACGGTTGGCGCCGTCGCGGCTGGGCCGCAACGGCATCTCCCATGGCTCGCGGCGAACTCCCACCACGGTCATCGGCGGGTACGTGGCGTTGACCAAGCCGCGCATCATCGAGTTGCTGCTGATCACGACGGTGCCCACCATGGTCTTGGCGCAGCGGGCCTGGCCGTCGTGGTGGCTGGTCGTGGTCACGCTGATCGGCGGCACGCTGGCGGCCGGCGGCGCCAACGCGATCAACATGGTGGTCGATCGCGACATCGACAAGCTGATGCCCCGCACGCAGGGCCGACCGCTGGTCACCGGGTTGATCAAGCCGCGGTCTGCACTCATCTTCGCCCTGTCGCTCGAGGTGGTGGCCTTCGCCGTGCTGTGGGCCGGTGCCAACCTGCTCGCCGCACTGCTGGCCCTTTCGGCGACCCTGTTCTACGTGTTCGTCTACACCTTGTGGCTGAAGCGCACGAGCACGCAGAACATCGTCATCGGTGGCGCTGCCGGGGCGGTGCCGGTACTGGTCGGCTGGGCTGCAGTCCGAAACGACGTCACCTGGGCGCCGATCGTGTTGTTCACGGTGATGTTCTTGTGGACCCCGCCCCACTTCTGGGCGCTGGCGATCCGATATGCCGACGACTACCGCGCCGCCAACGTGCCGATGCTGCCCGCAGTCAGGTCGGCCGAGGTCACGGTGCGCAAGATGGTCGGCTACACGATCGTGATGGTGGCGTTCACGCTCGTGCTGGTACCGGTGGCTCACCTCGGTGCGATCTACACGGTCACCGCCCTCATCGGCGGCGGATTGTTCCTGTGGAGCACCGTCGATCTCGGCAAGAACCCCACGCCTCAGCGGTCGATGCGCGTCTTCGGATTCAGCATCACGTACGTCACGTTGTTGTTCGCGGCGATGACCATCGACATCTTGGTCCGCTCGAGCATCTGAGGATTTCAGCCCGCACGCCGGCCTATGGGTAATCTCGCAGGTGTACGCCAATCGTCCGTAACCGATCGAGCACTGAATCGGGCGCGCGCCCTCGCGCCCGAAACGAAAAGAGTTCGCTGCCAATGACCACCATCGATACGCACGCAACAGGCGCCGCAACCTCGTCTGGTGTCCGTTTGTCGTCGGTGGCCGACTGGTTGACCACGACCGATCACAAGCGCATCGGGCGGATGTTCATCGCCGTCTCGCTCGTTGCGCTGCTGGGCGCAGTAGTTGTTGCCGCGCTGCTTGGTATCGAGCGCATCGATGCCCAGGCGGCAATGCTCGACATCAATTCGATCCCCCAGCTCTTTGCGCTGTATCGCATCGCGCTCACGTTCATCGTGCTGGTCCCGCTGCTTCTCGGAATCGCCGTCGCCGTGGTGCCGCTGCAACTCGGCGCTCGATCGCTGACCTTCCCGCGGCTCGCCGCCGCTGGGTTCTGGACGTGGCTCGTGGGCAGCGTGCTGGTCGTGTACTCGATCGCCGCCAACGGCGGGCCGGGTGGCGGCAACTCCAGGTTCGTCGGGCTGTTCCTCGTGGGCCACATCGTGCTGCTGGTCGGGCTGGCTGCTGCAGTCGGCTCGCTGGTGACGACGTTGCTCACCGCCCGCGCCCCCGGCATGAACATGCGGCGCGTGCCGTTGTTCAGCTGGTCGGTGCTGGTCGGTGCGCTCGGTCTGCTGCTGGTGCTGCCCGCAGTGATCGGCGCCCTGATCTACAATTACGTCGACTACCGGTACGGTCGAGTCGCCTTCGGCGGCAACCAGGCGATCAACGACTGGATCGGCTTCGGGTTCAGCCAGCCGGCCACCTTCGTCTATGCCGTTCCGGTCTTCGGGTTTGCGGCAGAGGTCATTGCCGTCGCCAGCGGTCGCCGCATGCCGATGCGTGGCGTGGTCTTCACCGGCGTCGGTCTGGTCGGCATCACCGCGGCGCTCGGCGCAGTCCTGCAACAACCGGCCGACGTGTCGCGCAACATCAGCCACATGTCGCTCGGGCATTGGCTCAGCGACGTCTTGCCGTACGCCTTGTTCAACCTCTTGCCGATCCTTGGCGGGTTCATCGTGATCGCCCTCGGCGCCCTGGCGTTGCGCGGCGGCCGGCCACGGTTGATCGCTCCGCTGGTGTTCGGGCTGCTCGGTGCGCTCATGGTGTTCGTCGGCATCCTGGCCAGCGCGATCTACTACATCGGCGATGCGCAGCTCGCCGGCAGCGTGTTCGAAGAGGGCACGTGGCTGTACATCGTCTACGGAGCCGTGCTCAGCGCACTCGGGGCCATCACGTACTGGGGTCCCAAGCTGTGGGGTCGCGTCATCCCCGACAAGCTCGCCTTGCCGCTTGCCGCACTCGGTTTCATCGCCACCGTGCTCGCCTCGCTGCCGTACCTCATCGCCGGGTTCGCCAAGCAACCGGCCAACGCCAGCCAGTTCGACTACTCCGGCCCGCAGAACCTGTGGAACGGTCTGGCCGCGGCCGGTCACGTGTTGATGTTCGTCACCGTGCTCGCCTTCATCGGGCTGGCGGCACGATCGTTCACCAAGGGCGCCCACGCTGGTGACGACCCATGGGACGCTCACACGCTCGAGTGGGCGACTTCGTCGCCGGCTCCGTACGCCAACTTCGCCGACGTGCACAGCGTCGTGTCCGCCGAACCCCTGCTCGACCTGAAGCCACGGAGAGATCGCTGATGCTCGCTCTGCCCTCTGCTGCAGCGCCCGCCCCGAGGCGGCAAATGTTCGTCGGCACCGCCGTCGGCTGTGTCGCCGCCGGGTCGTTGATCGGCGCGATGTTGGCGTTGTGGATGCGCCTCCGCACCGATGCGCTCCATTCGGCGAGAGCGCTGTGGATCCCGAAGGGCATCAAGGTGCCGATGGTGCCGGCCAACACCATGCTGCTCGCCTTCATCCCGATCTGTGTGTTCTCCCAATGGGCGGTCTATGCCGCCCGACGCGACGCCCGAAGCCACACTGCGATCGCGCTCGGCCTGGTCGGGATCATCGGTCTTGCCGTCATCAACGCCCAAGCCTTCATCTATGCCCGCATGAAGTTGGCGGTCAACGCGAAGGCGGCGACGGCCTTCAACACGATGTTCTACGCCCTCACCGGTACGTTCGTGTTGCTCCTCATCGTCGGCATCGGCTTCAGCGCCATCACGGCGTTTCGCTACTTGGGCGGGCGAACCACTGATCGAGAGATCGTGTCGGCGCACGCGCTGTATTGGTACTTCCTCAGTGCGGTGTTCTTCGCGCTGTGGTTCGTCGTCTACGTGACGAAGTAGACGGAAGGGCGCGAATGTTCACCACCGGATCCAAACTCTTCCTTGGAGCAACCGTCATGTCGACCGTGGCTGCGGTCGTCTACGGAGCATCCAAAGGCGGGGCGACCGGATGGCAGGGGGTCGTTGGCCTGCTCAGCGCGGCGCTGGTCTTCGCCTTCCTCTTCGGCGTCAACTACTTCGCCAAAGACGGCAACGTGTCGGCAATGTCCGACAACGCCACGACGGAGTCACCCGCCGCGCAGCCGCCCGTCGAGCGAAGCATCTGGCCTGCCCTTGCCGCGCTTGCGGTTGGCGCACTCGCGGTCGGTGCCCAATCGAGGCCGATCGTGTTCAAAGCCGGGGTCGTGCTGCTGCTGGCCGCAGCCGTCGAGTGGATGGTGCAGGGTTGGAGCGAGCGGGCTTCGGGCGATCGTGCCTACAACGCCGGTCTGCGCAAGCGCATGCTCAACCCGCTCGAGTTCCCGTTGCTTGCTGCTGCTGGGCTCGCCGCGATCATCTATTCGTTCTCGCGAATCATGCTGTGGATCGACAAGAGTGGTGGTCCCGTCGTCTTCATCATCGCCGGTTCCCTGGTGCTGTTCGGAGGTTTCCTGTTTGCGTCACGGCCCACCCTGAAGAAGGGGATCATCGCCGGCATCTGCACCATCGGGGCGCTCGGCCTGGTCAGCACCGGCGCAGTGATGGCGGTCGACGGTCAGCGCACGATCGAAGCGCATCCAACCACCCGTACCGACAACGGTGCGGCATGCGCACTCGCTGAAGAGGGTCCCGGAACGCAGGCCGAGGTTGACAACAAGGGCTCGCAAGCGGTGGCCTCGAAGTCGGCCATCGGCATCACTTTGGTGCTTGAAAACGGCAAGCTCACGGCTCATGAGCTGGGCCTTCCCGGCACGCTCCAGACGGTCACCGTCTCGCGCGGCAACATCGTCAACGTCATCTTCAAGAACCGCGATCCCGAGAAGCGACGGCTCACGGTCAACATGGGCGAGTTCGAGCAAGACATCAACGGCACCAAGGTCCAGCAGCATCCGAAGACCTGCACAACCCTCGTGCGCGGCAAGGACGGCAGCCAGTTCCTGTCGTTCATCCTGCCGAAGCCATCGATCGCCAGCACCCAGCCCTACACCTTCACCGTGCCCGGCATCGATGGTGCCTCGATCGACATCAAGGTGCCCTGAGTGATGAGTGGAGTCGAACAGCGAGTGAGTACGGTGCGATTTGTGAAACAGCGATCCGGCATCGTCCTCGCCATCGTCGCTGCGGCGGTCATGCTCGGCGGTTGCGCCCGCAATGCTCCGCAAGACACGTTCCAGCCGGCCGGCGAGAATGCCCGCCGGATCAACAACCTGCAGTTGCCGGTGTTCATCATCGCCGGGGTCGTTTTTGCGATCGTCCTTGGCATGGTCCTCTTCATCGTCGTCCGCTACCGCGATCGCGGTCAAGAGATGCCCAAGCAGACCCATGGCAAGCCGGCGCTCGAGATCGTGCTCACGATCATTCCGGCGATCATCCTGATCGGTGTCGGCATCCCAACGGTCAGCACGGTCTTCTCGCTGGCCAAGACCAGCGACACGCAATGCGTCATCAACGTCACCGGGCAGCAGTGGTGGTGGGAGTACGAGTACCCCGTGCAGACGTGCGGCGGCGTCAACATCGCCGAGCCGATCGTCACCAGTGGCGAGCTCGTGTTGCCCACCAAGGTCCACGTGCTGTTGCGCATCACCAGCAACGACGTCATCCACTCGTACTGGATCCCCAAGCTCAACGGCAAGCGCGACGCTGTGCCGGGCCGCATCCACCCGCTGCGCATGGAAGCCGATCAGCCGGGCATCTATGCGGGGCAGTGCACGGAGTTCTGCGGCCTCAGTCACGCCCGAATGCGAATGGACGCGGTTGGTCTCTACACCGCCGACTTCGCCACCTGGGTGGCCAACCAATTGCAACTTGCCCCGAAGCCCACCGATGCGATGGCGTTGAGAGGAGAAGACACCTTCCGCACCCAGTGCTCGCGTTGCCACCAGGTCAACGGTCTGATGGAAGAGAACGCCGACGGCACCAATTCCGACAAGCCGGTCATCTCCTTCCCGGATCTGTACGTGGTCGCCGGCAATGCTCCGAACCTGACCAACCTGATGACTCGCACCACCTTCGCCGGCGCCACTTGGGATCTGCTCAACGATCAGTGCCGCAAGGCCTTGCACGACGCCTCACCCGACAAGTTCGGAGCGTTGTACCTGAAAGGTGTCACGCCGGACTGCTTCAACGAAGCAGACCTGCGCGAATGGATCCGCAATGCCCCGGCGAAGAAGCCGATGTATTCGAGCGAAGCACAGAAGGCCCAGAACGGCGGGAAGTACCGCGGCATGCCCAACCTCAATCTCACCGATAATCAGATCGACGAGATCATCGCCTACCTGCTCGAGCGGAAGTAAGGAAGACCCGGATGGCAATCATCGAACGACCCTCCACCGTTCCCGCTCTAGCCGGCGGCGGTGCGCCGCAGTTCGTCACCCCATCGTCTTCGTACGGTGTCTTCCGCCGGCCGGTTTCGTCCACCGGGTGGCGGTCGTGGCTGTTCACCGTCGATCACAAGAAGCTCGGCCTCATGTACGGCGGGGCGGCCATGTTCTTCTTCCTCGTCGGCGGCGTCGAGGCGCTCCTCATCCGCACGCAGCTCGCCGCGCCCGACAACACGCTCCTCAGCGCCAGTCTCTACAACCAGTTGTTCACCATGCACGCCACGACCATGATCTTCCTGTTCGTGATGCCGGTCACCACCGGGTTTGCCAACTACCTCGTGCCGTTGCAGATCGGCGCCCGTGACGTTGCCTTCCCACGGCTCAATGCGTTCGGCTTCTGGTGCTTCCTCTTCGGCGGCATCTTCTTGAACACGTCATGGTTCCTCGGTGGCGCCGCCGACGGTGGCTGGTTCATGTATCAGCCCAACGCCAACGCCTTGTTCTCGCCGAGCCACGGCGTCGACTTCTGGTCGCTCGGCCTGCAGATCACCGGCATCGCCTCACTCACCGGCGCACTCAACCTGATCGTGACGATCCTCAACATGCGCGCACCGGGCATGACCTTGATGAAGATGCCGATCTTCACGTGGATGGTCCTGGTCGTTCAGTTCCTGCTCGTGTTCGCCATCCCGGTCATCACAGTGGCGCTGTTCCTGTTGATGTTCCAACGAGTGTTCGGAGCTCAGTTCTTCAACGTCGATGCGGGTGCCGATCCATTACTTTGGCAACACTTATTCTGGATATTCGGGCATCCGGAGGTGTACATCCTCATCTTGCCCAGCTTCGGCATCGTCAGCGAGGTGCTGCCGGTGTTCAGTCGAAAACCGCTCTTCGGGTACAAGTTCGTGGTGTTCTCCGGCGCCGCCATCGGTTTCATCGGCTGGGGCGTGTGGGCGCACCACATGTTCGCCAGCGGCCTCGGCCCGGTCAGTGTCGCGGTGTTCTCGGTCAGCACGATGTTGATCGCCATTCCAACCGGCGTGAAGATCGTCAACTGGACACTCACGATGTGGGGCGGCAAGCTCCGCTTCACCACCGCGATGCTGTTTGCCATCGGCCTCATCGTCGAGTTCACCATCGGTGGGCTCTCCGGTGTGACCCACTCGGTTTCGCCTTCCGACACCCAGCAGACCGACACGTACTACATCGTCGCCCACTTCCACTACGTGCTGTTCGGCGGTGCCGTGTTCGGCATCTTCGCCGGCTTCTACTACTGGTGGCCGAAGGTGTTCGGAAAGATGCTCAGCGAGACGCTCGGCAAGTGGAACTTCTGGCTCATGGTCATCGGCATGAACCTCACGTTCGGTCCGATGCACATCCTCGGGCTGCAGGGTCAGCCGCGCCGCATGGTCGTGTATCCGGAGAAGCTCACGGGTGAGGGCTTCTTCAACCTGCACTTCTGGAACACGGTCGCCAGCGTTGGCTCGTACATCCTGGCTACCGGCATCCTCATGTTCCTGATCAACGTGTTGCACACGGCCCGCAAGGGCGCCAAGGCTCCACTCGATCCGTGGGATGCGCGCAGCCTCGAATGGCTCACCGCCAGCCCGCCGAAGGCGCACAACTTCGACGTGATCCCGCACGTTCATGCGCTCGACGAGTACTTCCACCTCAAGTACGAAGAGGTCGACACCGACGCCGGGCCGCGCCTCGTCAAGGTGAAGACCGCCGAGGAACTGCTCGCCGAGCAGGAGGCCAACGCCGATGAGCACATCCACATGCCATCGCCGTCGTATTGGCCGATGATCGTGGCGATCGCCTTGCCGATCATCGCCTACGGGATCATCTTCTCCAAGGTCCTGGCCGTCGCCGGCGGCGCGATCTTGTTGCTCGGAATGTTCGCCTGGTCACTCGAACCGTCGGTCGCCGACGACTCCGACTACGACCCGCCGCAGGGTGGGGCACCGAGCAAGGAGCTTGCCAGTGTCTGAGGCAACCCTCGCCGAGTCGCATGCCGTCGCGCACGCTGCCGACGCTCACGGAGCCCACGTGTCCCCGACGACCGGGCTGAGCAACAACAAGCTGGCGATGTGGCTGTTCCTCGGCAGCGAATGCCTGCTGTTCGGTGGACTGATCTCCACCTACATGCTGTACCGCGGCCGCCACACGGGTTCGCCCGGCCCGGCGCAGCTGTGGGACATCCCGCTCACGTCGGTGTCGAGCTTCGTGCTGTTGATGAGCTCGTTGACCATGGTGCTGGCGGTCAGTGCCGCGCAAGAGCGCGACGATCGCCTGACATGCATCTGGCTCTCGGTCACCGCACTGCTGGGCTCGACGTTCGTCGGCGCCCAGGTCTACGAGTTCACGTCGTTCTACCACGAGGGTGTCGGCTTCACGACCAGTCTGTTCAGCTCCAGCTTCTTCACCCTCACCGGCTTCCACGGCATCCACGTGACCGTCGGGATCATCATGTTGATGTCACTCGTCGGCATCATCTCGCGCAGCAAGGTGCCCGGCGACAAGGCCGAGGTGGTCGAGCTGATCGGTCTCTATTGGCACTTCGTCGACATCGTGTGGATCGTCATCTTCACGCTCGTCTACCTGATCCCGGCATGAGGTCCGCGCGATGACTACTACCGAGCACATCGACCACACCGAAGCCCACCCCGAGACCCACGGCCACAAGCCGAACAGCTTCTACATCAAGGTCGCCGCGGCCCTGGCGTTCATCACCGGCATCGAGGTCGCGCTCTACTACTTGACGCTCGGCGCGTGGTACCTCCCGATCCTGTTGGTGTTGATGCTCATCAAGTTCCTCACCGTCGTCTCGCTGTTCATGCACCTCAAGTACGACAACAGGATGTTCGCCATGTTGTTCTACTCGGGCCTGATCCTCGCGGTGCTCGTCTATGTGGCTGCGCTGATGACGTTCCGCTTCTTCGACGGCGGCTAACGGATGCTCGGCGTGACCTTCGCCGACCCCTGGAGGTTCCAGGCCAACCCCGAGGTCTACGTGCTCGTGGCGTTCCTGATCGCCGCCTACGTGTATTCGATCCGCGTGATCGGGCCGCGAGCGGTTCCGCATGGAGAGCCAATCGTCACGCGCACGAACATCGGGTGCTTCGTCGGCGCGATGGCCTTGCTGTTCGTCGCCAGCACCTGGCCGATCCACCAGATCGGCGAGAACTACCTCTACTCGGTGCACATGCTGCAGCACATGATGCTCAGCTACTTCATGCCGCCGCTGGTGCTGCTGGCAACGCCGGTGTGGCTCATGCGCTTGCTGGTCGGAACCGGGCGCACCTACCGAATCGTCAAGGCCATGACCAAGCCGGTGGTTGCCGCGGTCGTGTTCAATCTGGCGGTCATGGTCACCCACATCCCGCCGGTGGTCAACGCTTCGGTGGTCAGCGCACCGTTGCACTACTCGCTACACACGCTGCTGGTCCTGACCGCGCTGTTGATGTGGATGCCAGTCGTCGGGCCGTTCCACGAGTTGCGCATCAGCGATGCCACCAAGCCGATCTATCTGTTCCTGCAGAGCGTCGTGCCCACGGTTCCGGCGGGTTGGTTGACGTTTGCCGAGGGTGTGGTCTACAAGCACTACGACCAGCCGGTGCGGGTGTGGAACCTCACCGTGACCGACGATCAACAACTTGCCGGGGCGATCATGAAGATCGGCGGTTCGATCTTCCTCTGGTCGCTCGTCGTGTTCTACTTCTTCAAGCGCTTTGCGACGACGTGGAAGGAAGACAACACCTATCGCCGCTCGCCGCTGACCTTCGATCAGGTGAAGTCGGAGTTCGAGAGCAGCCCGGCGCCGCCTGAGAAGGTTTCCTAGTCCCAGCGGAACAGGCGCGAGGCCAGCACGGGTGTCGCCACCGCCCAGGCGCCGAGCACGATCCACGAGCGGCCGGGCTGCGTGCCCGCATTGCTCAGCGTGTCGCGCAACACGTCGGCGAGTGCGCCCGACGGCAGCGCGTGGGCGACGGCGCGGGTCACCCCGGGCAGCTTGGCGAACGGGATGACCATCCCGCCAAGTAGCAACAACACCAGATAGAGCCCGTTCTGCACGGCGAGGTTGATCTCGCCCGGCAGCCGCCCGGCGATGGTCAAGCCGAGGCCGGCGAAGGCCACTGTGCCGATGACGACACCGACGACTGCCAGCAGCCAGTTGGGTGAGCCTGGGCTCCAGCCGAGCAGGTAGGCGACGGGGATGAGCACGGCGAACTGCACGACTTCGACGGCGATCACTGCGCCGATCTTGGCGGCGATCAGCCGCGGGCGGCCCAACGGTGTTGTGCCGAGCCGTTTCAGTACGTGGTAGCTGCGTTCGAAGCCGGTGCCGATGCCGAGGCTGACCATCGCCGTGCTCATCGTGGCCAGCGCGAGGATGCCCGGGGCGAGGAAGTCGATGGGGTCCTTGGTGCCCGTCGGCAACACGTCGACGAGGCTGAAGAAGACGAGCAGCAGCACCGGGATCCCGAGCGTGAGGAGCAGTTGTTCGCCGTTGCCGGCGACCCGTCTCAGCTCTGCGCGGAGTTGGACGAACGTCAATCTCATGGCGCGCCACCGGTGAGACGCCGGAACACGTCCTCGAGCCGTTGCCCTCCTGCGCGTAGATCGTGCAGCGGATGGCCGGCCTCGGCGAGCCAGTCGCCGAGCTGGGCCATCAGGCGCGGCTGTGGCGGCGCGTCGATGACGTACTCGTCGTTGCCGACCTTGGCCGCGACGATGCCGGTTGCCAAGGCGAGGGCTCGGAGATCAAGGATCGAGTCGCTGCGGAAACGGATCTCGTCGTGGCCGTGGCGGAGCTCCGCCAGCGTGCCCGCGGCGATCACCGAACCGTGATCGATGATCACCACGTGGTCGGCCAGACGCTCGGCCTCGTCGAGCTCATGGGTTGCGAGCACGACAGCGCATCCATTGGAGGCCAGGTCGCGGATGATTGCGCGTATCGCGTCACGCCCATTGATGTCGACGCCCGACGTCGGTTCATCGAGGAAGGCCACGTCTGGACGGGCCGCCAACGCCAACGCCAACGAGAGGCGTTGGCGCTCGCCACCCGACAGCCGACGCCACGTGGCCTTGCTCTTGCTCGTCAGGCCGACAGCTTCGACCAATGCATCCGCGTCTGCTCCGTTGCCGTACAAGGAGGTGTAGTGCCGCACGGTCTCCATCACGCCGGAGCCCGGATACACGCCGCCTTCCTGGAGCATCACACCCATGCGCTTGCTGAGTTGCCGCTGCTGTGAAGCAGGGTCGAATCCGAGTACCCGTACGCTGCCTACGGTCGCTCGGCGATACCCCTCGCAGACCTCGATCGCCGAGGTCTTGCCGGCTCCATTCGGCCCCAGCACCGTCGTGACGTGACCCGCTGCGGCCGTGAACGAGATGTCGTCGACTGCGACCAGATCGCCGTAGCGAACAGTCAGATGCTCGACCTCGACGGCAGTCACAGCGTGCGACACTAGGCGACCCTCGGCTCGATTCGCGATCAAGTCGGCGTGCGATCAGGCCGATCACTGGGGCATGGCGCGGTTCTCGGTGGTGGTGTCTGCTCTCGATGAGCAGGCCGATCTCGATCGGAGCCTGCGCGCCATCGGTCGCGCTGCCCAGGCGATCCACACCGCGACCGAAGTGGTGGTCGTTGTGCGCAGCGGCGAGAGCCCGCATGCTCGACTCGCTGCGGCGGCGGGTGCCGATGTGGTCACGATCGAGCGCCCGAGCGTCGCCGTGGCCCGCAACGCCGGAGCGCGCGCGTCGACGGGTCAGATCATCGTGACGATCAACGCCGATCGAGTGATGTCGCCGGTTGCCTTTGCGGAGATCGAACGGTTGCTGGCCACCGGGTGCTACATCGGCGGTGGGGCGATCCAGCATCCCGAACGGCATTCCTTGGCGATCGATCTGGCGCTGGTGCTGAGCAAGCTGACCACCTATCTCAACGGGCTCGGCGGCGGGATGTACTGGTGCCGTCGCGATGATTTCGATGCAATTGGTGGCTTCGACGAGCGAGTCACGACGATCGACGATCTCGACTTCGCCCGCCGTCTTCGTGACTACGGGCTGCGCACTGGGCGCAAGTTCGTCAACCTTCGGCAGGCACCTGTGACCACAGCGTGTCGCCGTGGCTCGGTGGACCGATACGCCTACGCCTCCAGTCGCTGAGCAGGGGTAGTCTCTCCGATCTGTGATCGATGTCCGTTTGTTGCGCAGCGAGCCCGACGCGGTTCGCAGCGCCCTTGCCCGCCGCCATCAACCCGAAGTGCTCGAGCAGTTGGATCGGGCGATCTCGTTCGACACGTTGTCGCGTGACATCGTCGCCAAGCGCGACGCCATCCGTGCCGAGGTCAACGATCTGTCGAAAGAGGTCGGTCAACGGCGGAAATCGGGCGACACGGCCGGCGCCGAGGAACTGCAGATTCGTAGCCGAGCCATCGGTGAGCATGAACGGGTGCTGGCCGGCGAGTTCGATGTCGTCCAGAGCGATCTGCGCGAGTTGCTGTTGCGCATCCCGAACGTGCCGCATCCGGATGCGCCCGATGGTGCCGGCGACGTCGACAACCCGGTCGTCAAGGGCCCGGTCAACATGCCGGCCGAGTTTGCGGAGCACAAGCGGGTGCCGCATTGGGAGACGGGTACGGCGCTCGGCATCCTCGACAACGAACGGGCGACGAAGATCAGCGGGGCGATGTTCACCATGCAGCGCGGCAATGGGGCGGCGCTCGCTCGGGCGTTGTGCCAGTACGCCCTCGACCGCAACGTCGACGAGTTCGAGGAGATCCGGCCACCCTCGCTGGTGACCACCGCGACGCTGACCGCGACCGGGCAGTTGCCCAAGTTCGCCGACGACGCCTACAGCATCGAGCGCGACGATCTGTGGTGCATCCCCACCGCCGAGGTTCCGTTGACGTCGATCTACTCCGGTGAGGTGATCGAAGCCGAGCAGCTACCGCTGAAGATGATGGCCTACACACCGTGCTACCGGCGCGAAGCAGGTTCGGCCGGGCGCGATACGCGTGGCATGTTGCGCGCCCACGAGTTCGACAAGGTCGAGATCCTGGCCGTGGCCTCGCCCGAGCAGGCCCCGGGCTTGCTCGTCGAGATGACGGGCCGCGCCGAGGCGTTGATCGCCGGGCTCGGTCTGCCGTACCGCATCATCGAGATCTGCACGGGCGACATGGGCCAGAGCCATCACCGCAGCTTCGACATCGAGGTCTACGCGCCCGGGTGCGACAACTGGTTGGAGGTCTCGTCGATCTCCTGGTTCAGCGACTACCAGTCGCGGCGCGCCGACATCCGCTATCGCATCGCCGGCCAGAAGGGCACGCAGATGACGCACACGCTCAACGGATCAGCGCTCGCCGTGCCCCGCGTGTGGGCGGCGATCCTCGAGAACTACCGCGAGCCCGATGGCAGCGTCACGGTGCCCGGCGTGTTGCATCCGTACATGCGCGGCGTCGAACGGATCAGCGGACGATGAGCGACTGGGCGTCGCGTCGCGTCGACTACGAGACGGCCGGGCTCGACATCGGCGACGTCGATTCGAGTCCGCTCGTGCAGTGGCAGCAGTGGTACGACCAGGCGGTGCAAGCCGGTTGCGTCGAGCCACACGCATTCGTGCTGTCGACGGTCGACGGTGAGGGTTGGCCACAGTCGCGCTACCTGTTGGTGCGTGGGGCCGACCAGCGCGGGTTCTCGTTCTTCACAAACTACGAATCGGCGAAGAGCGCCCAGTTGTCGGCCGAGCCGCGGGCGGCGATGTTGTTCACCTGGTTGCAACTGCATCGCCAGGTGCGCATCACCGGGATCGTCGAACGTCTGCCCGAGGTGGAGAGTGACGAGTACTACCGCTCGCGGCCAAGGGCTTCGCAGATCGGAGCATGGTCGTCACCGCAGTCGCAAGTGCTGCCGAGTCGTGCCTTCCTCGAAGACCGCGTCACGCAGTTCGAGCAGACCTTCGCCGACGTCGACGAGGTCCCCCGCCCGGCGTACTGGGGTGGGTGGATGCTCCGGACCGTGTCGTATGAGTTCTGGCAGGGCAGGCCCAGTCGCCTGCACGACCGGCTGCGCTATCGGCTCGAGGCCGACGACGAGTGGGTCATCGAGCGATTGGCGCCGTAGGCGTCGGCCACATCGCCGCGGCATCGACAAGACCGTCGATCAGGGAGTCCATGTGTGGACTGGAGCCGCGAATCCGTGGGGGGAGCTCGATCTGCACGCCCTTGCCTGGCGGCAGGTTCACCGGGTTGTCGGGATGCAGGCCGCGTAGATCCTTCGGGATGAGGTCGAGCTCGGTGACGATGTCGTATTCGGGCAGGCGCGGCTGCAGGTGACCGGCGACGTGCGCGGCGAGCTCGCGGTTCTGGCCGCCGAGGAGCACCGAGGTGAAGTGGTCGCGACGGCCGAAGCCGTGAATGGTGATCACGATTTCGACGTGCTCGATGAAGGTCTTGAGTCGCGGGGACGAGGTCGGGCTGACCTTGTGTGATGGGATGTGCCACTGCACATCAGTGGGTTGGAGCACGCCGTAGTAACTCGCCCCGCTGCGTTCGGCGGCGCGACTGGCGATGATGTCGGTCTGCTCCTCGAGGGAGCCGCCGTGGTAGGCCATGAACCCGATGCGACCGCGGAGGGCAGACACCTCTTGCACGCCGCTCGTCGCCAGCAGCTCCGCAAACGGATCGGTCACGACGCGGGCTCACTTCGTTGCAGCCTGAACGCGGTGACCACCGCGGCGAGGATCACGAGCGAGCCCACGAGCACGATCATCGACTGGTGCTCCTGGACGAAGGTCGACAGCGTGCTCTGCCAGCCCTCGGCTTTGGCCACGACCGCTCCACCGGTGCCGTTGGTGATGTTGCTGTACCAGTACCAGACGAGATAGATCCCGGTCAGGACGAGCAGTACCCCGGCGGCTTGTTCGACCCAGGCCATACCGCGTTTCAAGACACGCAACAACGCCGTGTTGGCGAACGCCAGTGTCACGGTCAGTCCGGTGACCACCAGCGCCATGCCGATCCCATACAGAGCAATCGCACTGATCCCCGTGCGCAGCCCCTTGGTGCTGAAGCTGCCGAGCACGGTGCTGGTGAACGGGCCGATCGTGCAGCCGATCGAGGCCACCGCATAGGCGAGCCCGAACACGTACATCGATTGGATGCTGCGATTGCGGCGCCCGATGTCGAGTCGCGGCGAGGTGAACGGAAGCCGGTAGCCGAACAGTGTGGCGATCCCGAGCACGAACAGGCAGATGCCGATCAGCAGCGCGGCCCACTGGGCCTTGGTGACGAACCAATCGGTCGACAACTTGGTGATCGCACCGATCGCCACGAAGATGCTCATGAATCCCGCCGATACCGCCAGGCCGACCTTCACGGCGCGCAACGTCGAGGCGCGCTCGGCGCCTGGACGAAGGTTCTCCATCCCGAGGAAGTAGACGAGGTACGTGGGCAGCAGGACGAAACCGCACGGGTTGATCGCCGCAATGAGGCCGGCGGTGAACGAGAGTGCCAGGCGGGCGTCGAGCGCGATCACAACAGCTTGGTCCTGATCAGGTCTTCGAGCTTGGCGGCGGTGAGCTCGCCCGTCTGTTCGACGATGGTCCCATCGGCGTTGACGAGGAGGGTCTGGGGAAAGTTGGCGATGTGCATCGCCGTGGTGAACTCACCGTTCGGGTCGTAGAACAGCTCGTAGTTCACACCCCTGTTGCGGGCGAACTTCTCCTCCGACTGCGAGTCCAGACCGCTGGAGTTGATGCCGACGAAGCGGACCTGGTCGCCGAAGATGGAATGCGCTGCCGCGAAGGCGGGCAGCTCGCGGTTGCACGGCGCGCAGGTCGAGTACCACATGTTGATGACCATCGGACGTCCAAGCAGATCGGCCGACGCATAGGCGTCTCCGGTCAAGGTCTGCAGATTGATGTGCGGCACTGACCGGCCGGTGACCGCTGCGTTGGTGCCGATCGTCGGGGAGAGGGACTTGCCCGGGCTCAGGGTGACGTTGTCGTCGGCGGTGCTCCCGCCGTGACGATTGGCAGCTACGACGCTGACTGCGACCACGACAGCGGCGGCCACTGCCAGCGAGGCGAACAGCAGCCGCTTGTTGACCGTCACGGAGTTGAAGGCTACCGAGACACGGCCCCCTGCCATCGTCGGGGGAGCGTCGATGGCAGGGGGCGCTGCTAGGCGACGAGGTGTGGGGGGATGGGCACCTCATCGATCGCCACGACAGGGCGAGGGTTCTTCGGAGGGCGGCCCCGTGGTCGTTTGTTGACCACGATCCGACCGTTCTCGATCAGCTCGCCACCCCAGACTCCCCATGGCTCGGCTCGCTCGATCGCCCCGTCGACGCAGACCGGGGCGAGCGAGCACTTGCTGCAGATCGCCTTGGCCCGGGCGATGTCGAGCGGGGTGTCCGAGAAGAAGAGGTGGGTCAGGGTGCCGTGGCCGTCGGCGCAACGCGGCCTTGGGGCGCGCACGGCGACCGGCTCGACCAGTTCGGCGAACTCGGTGTCGATGTCTCGGTTGATGTCGATTGCGTACATTTCGGTGGTTCCTCTCGGACGAGTGGGGGAAGGGGAGGCGGAAAAAGCAGAAAGGCCGCCGGGATCGGATCCCGACGGCCTCGGAGCGGTTGCTCCCTACGTAGTTCTGTCTACGTTGGTTGCCTTCCGAGGTGTCGGGCGGAGTGCTTGATAGCGGTCTCGTTCAGGAAATTGAGATTCATGTCAGACGTCGCTGCCGTTGCACGCCACTTGTAGCCATGACCGAGCCCGTCGCACGGGCGCGCGCCAACGGCCACGAGGGCCAGTTGCGGTGCGTACGTCGTGTTGCTCATTCAGGTACCTTCCAGTGTTCGTCGGCCGGACACAGATATGCCAAGCCGAGGGATAGGCAACCAGATCTTTGCGGCGCCGTCAACTCATTTATTGTCACGCCATGTTCGAGATGGTCGGAAGGCCGAAGGTAGGGCGCACCTTTGCGGGGGAACGGCGGGTTCGTCTCGGTGACTGCTCCCCAGGTGGCCGGCTCCGACTCGATGCCGTTGCGCGCTACTTGCAAGATCTGTCGGACGACGACACCCGTGATGCTGGATTCACGCAGATGACGTGGGTGGTTCGCAAGACGGTGATCGACGTTCTGCAGTTTCCGACGTACCTCGAGCCGCTCGACCTGGTCACTTGGTGCTCCGGTCTCGGTTCGCGATGGGCGGAACGGCGCGTCGACATCCAGAGCGCTGACGGCGGGGCGCTCAGCTCGGCGACGCTTTGGGTTCATCTCGATCCAGCGACGCTGCGCCCCGCGATGCTGACCGATCAGTTCGACGAGGTTTTCGCTGCGAGCGCCGCCGGTCGCTCGGTCTCCACGCGATTGAGCTTCGGCGAATCGCCCGACGATGTCGAGCTCATCACCTGGCCCACTCGCTTCGCCGACTTCGATGTGATGGAGCACATGAACAACGCCGCCGCTTTCGTGATCGTCGAGGAGGTGCTGGCTTCCCGGCGGGACTTGCGTGCACCGTTGCGCGTCGTCGTCGAATATCGCACGTCGATCGATCGTGGGGTGCGGTTGCGCTATGCCGGCGTGGACCTCGCTGACGCTCACGATGGTTGGCTCGTGGACGAGCGTGGCGGTTGTCCAGTTGCCTACCGGATCTCCCGCCTCGCCGCTTGATCGTCCTGTCGGCGCCGCCACGCCGGCCCCCGGTCCGCCGGCTCCCCGCCGGCTCCCCCGCGCGCCGTAAGCCTGGCCCACCGGGAGCCTTGCGAATCGTCCGTGACGTTATGAGCCCGTGGCGCTCGAGTGCAGCCCCGTCCCGAATCGTCCGTGACGTAATGTCCCCGCCGGTCTATTCGGACCTCCC
>JANYKU010000071.1 GCA_025358075.1 Ilumatobacteraceae bacterium | reverse complement strand
CGCGAGGCGGCCGCCGCGTTCGGTGACGGAACGGTGTTCGTCGAGCGGTTCGTCCTTGATGATGCCGCGCTGCTCGAAGTCTTTGCCGACCATGTAACCGGTGGTGTTCTGCAGGAAGACGAGCGGGGTGTCGATCTGGTTGGCGAGTTGGATGAACTGCGTGGCCTTGTGGGCCTCCTCGCTGAACAGCACCCCGCGATGGTTGGCGAGAATGCCGATCGGATAGCCGTGCAGTTCGGCGAAGCCGGTGACCAATGACGTTCCGTACAACGGTTTGAACTCGTCGAAATCGCTGTCGTCGACGAGCCGGGCAATCACGTCGCGCGGGTCGAATGGCACCTTCGGGTCGACCGATGGGATTCCGAGGAGGTGCTCGGGATCGAGCCGCGGTGGCTTTCCGGGCCCACGCGGACCTGGACCGCGCTTGCGTTGGTTGAGGCGGCGAACGACTTGCCGCCCGAGCCGAATCCCATCGAGCTCGTCGACAGCGAAGTAGTCGGCGAGCCCACTGACCCTTGCATGCATCTCGGCGCCGCCGAGCGACTCGTCGTCGCTCTCTTCGCCCGTCGCCATCTTGACCAACGGGGGACCGCCGAGGAAGACCTTCGAACGCTCCTTGATCATCACGACGTAGTCACTCATGCCGGGCACGTATGCGCCGCCCGCGGTCGAGTTGCCGAACACGATGGCAACCGTTGGAATGGCTGCGGCCGAGAGCTCGGTGATGTCGTGGAAGCTCTGCCCGCCAGGAATGAAGATCTCACTTTGCGTCGGCAGGTCGGCTCCGCCGGATTCGACCAGGTTGACCACTGGCAGACGGTTCTGGCGAGCGATCTCGTAGGCCCTCAGCGACTTGCGCATCGTGATCGGGTTGGATGCCCCGCCGCGAACGGTCGGATCGTTGGCCATGATCAAGCACTCGGTGCCCTCGACAACGCCGATGCCGCTCACCATGCCGGCGCCGACTGGGAACTCGGTGCCCCATGCGGCCAGCGGTGAGAGCTCGAGGAATGGCGACTCGATGTCGAGCAGGGCCTCGACGCGTTCTCGCGCCAGCAGCTTGTCGCGGTGGCGATGGCGTTCGACGTACTTTGCACCGCCCCCGCCATTGACCACGGCGAGCTGTTCGTCGTGCTGTCGCAACTGGGCGACCATCGCCTCGCGATTAGCAATGAACGCATCAGAAGTCGGAACCACCCGGTCGGGAAGGATCGTCACTGGGCCCATCTCGGAAGCCGCTTCTCGGCGAAGGCAGTCATTCCCTCGAGTCCCTCTTCGCTGGTGAACAACGACTCCGACAGCGCTTGCAGTTCGGCCATCGAGTGAACCTCGCGCAGCAACCGTTTCGTTGCCGCAACGGCGATCGGCCCGCCGAGCATGATGTTGCGGCTCAGTTCGGCGACCGTTGCGGTGACATCGTCGGCGATGTGGGTGATCAGTCCCATGTCGAGGGCGCGCACCGCGTCGAACACCTCGCCCGTCAGGTACGGCCCGGCCATCTTCGACCAACCGCAACGCTGCAGGATCGGGCCGGTGATGACCGCCGGCGCGACTCCGATGCGCACCTCGGTGAACGCGAAGGTGATCGAGGGATTGACGACGACCAGATCGCAGGCTGCCATCAGCCCGACACCACCGGCGCGGACGGGCCCGTCGACGGCGGCGATGACTGGCGCGGCCATCGCGCCGAGCCGTTCGATCGCGGACACGAACGACGTGGAGTCGACGAGGCCCGTCGAGCGCTCCTTCAAGTCGGCGCCGGCACAGAACACCGGCGGGGCGTGCGTGAGAACGACGACGCGGGCACGACTGTGCTCGGCGGCATCTAGCGCACCGTGGAGATCGACGAGCAGCTGCTGCGACAGCGCATTGCGATTCGCCGGGGAGTTGAGCGTGATCGTGGCGACGCCATCCACGAATGCGATGTCGACGAGTTGCCCCACAGTGGGCGACTGTACCGCCTATGTCGTGATCTCCCGAAGGAAGGCCTCTACCTCGCTGCGCACCTTGGTTCGTCGCATCGGCGGGAGCCCGCTGATGATCTGCCAGCGATAGTTGGCAGTACCGAGCCGGCGGTCGAAGACGGCGACGACGCCGCGGTCGGTGGCCGAGCGGATCAGTCGACCGGTTGCCTGCGCCAACATCATCGCCGCGCGAGGCAGGTCGATCTCGCCGAACGCAGCCGGACCGAGCAACTCGCGGCGGGCAGTCAGCAACGGGTCGTCGGGCCGCGGGAACGGGATTCGATCGATGGTCACCAGTGAAAGCGTGCGTCCAGGGATGTCGACTCCTTGAAAGAAGCCGGCGGTCGCGAACAGGCACGATGATTCGTCGTCGGTGAAGGCCTTGACGAGCGCAGTCTTCGGCAGATCGCGTTGCGTGAGGATCGGCACCTCGACTCGCTGCCTCACGGCGGCGGCTGCAGCATCCATTGCCTTCCAACTGGTGAACAGCGCCAATGTGCGGCCGCCCGCCGCGCCGATCAGTGCTGCCAGCTCGTCGTGAGTGGCGGCGGCGAAGTCGGGGGACCGCGGATCGGGTAGGTGCATCGCGCAGTACAGGATGGCATTGGACGCGTAGTCGAACGGGCTGCCGACGTCGATCTGGGTGAACGTGCTATCGGCGATGCCGACGCGATGGCCGAGCGTGGACGGCACCGTCGCACTGGTGAGGATCGCCGTCCGTTGTGTCCAGATCCCGCTGGAGAGAACCGGGCCGACGTCGAGCGGTGCGATCTCCAGCCGCGGGTTGTCACCGCTGCCGGACACGAACGCGACGTACCCCTCGTGCTGGCCGAGAGCGACATCGATGTGCTCCTGAACCCGAGTGGCGACCTGCTGTGCGCGGATCTTGCGTTGTTGAGCTTCCGGCACGTCGGTCTCGATCTTGCGCAATGCCGATTGGGCCTTCTCGATCCCGCCACGGGCCTTGACGAGAACCTCTTGAAGGTGGTCGGGGAACGGCTTGCTCAAACGATCGCCGGCGTATGGTCGCAGCGCCTCACGAAGGGCCGGCGCCGAGTCGGCGAGTTCGGCGATGATCGTCGGATCGTCGATCACCCGGCGTACGACCGCCGCCAGATTGGTGAACCTGGCGGGTCCGATCTGTACGCCGACGGTGTCGCTCATGATGTCTTCGAGCTGGTGCGCCTCGTCGATGACGACCACCTCGTGCTCGGGGAGCAACACATTTCCGCCGGCGACGTTCAGGCCGTACAGGTGAAGGTTGACGACGACCACATCGGCGACGCCGGCCCGGGCACGGGCTAGTTCGGCGAAGCACACGCTTCCCATCGGGCAGCGTGTGCCACCTGGGCACTCGTCGCTGCTGACGCTGACTGCCTGCCATGATCGATCGGCGGGCGACCACGTGAGATCGGCCTGATCGCCGGTCTTCGTGGTACCCGACCACTCGCACAACCGATTGATCTCGACCTTGGTCGTCGGGGCCAGCTCCTCGATCTCCAGTTGGCCGCCTGCTGCCGACGACTGCAGCTCACGCACGCGTTGCATGCAGATGTAGTTGCTACGTCCCTTGAGCACGGCCCAGTCGAAGGGACGGCCGAGGTGCGTCTCCAGGAAGGGCAGGTCCTTGGCGGCCAACTGATCCTGCAGCGCCTTGGTCGCCGTGGCAACAACGACTCGCTTGCCGGCGAGCAGCGCGGGCACGAGATACGCCAAGGTCTTCCCTGTGCCGGTGCCGGCTTGCACGACCAGGTGGCGGCCGGATTTGATCGAATCGGCGACGGCTTCGGCCATCTGCTGTTGACCGAGGCGCTCTTCGGCCGCGGGGAGGGCCGTGACGACCTTGGCAAGTACCGACCGAAGGTTCTCCCGGTCGGCCACGTCTCTGACCGTAGCGGCTGGATCGAGCCGATCAGCGCCCGAGTTTGCGCTCTCCGCTCACGTCGTAGATGGTCACCGAGGATGTGATTGGCCCGATCCCGGAATCATCAGGCATCGGACCGGCGCGCAAGGCGACGAGGTGAGCGTCGAGGGCCTCCTGACTGTTCCAACGCTCGAACAGCACGACTCGACCCGGCTCGATCGGGTCTGGTGCGAAGGTGTACTCGAGGCAGCCTGCCTCGCCCCTCGACACTCGCGTCATCTCGACGCGACTCTCGAGGAACTGTTGACGCCGACCGGGCTCCATCTCGAATGTCCCTCCGACGATGACCATGCTGCGCCTCCTGGTAGTTGTTCGAATTCATTGGCGAGCGACGGCGATGGCGGCGTCGAGCTCGGGGGCTCCGAAATCCGGCCAGGTCTGCTCGGTGAAGTAGACACGTGCGCCGGCCGACTGCCACAGCAAGAAGTTGGAGATTCGGCGCTCGCCCGACGTTCGCACGACCACGTCGACAGGTGGGAGCTCGGCGAGGTACATGCCCTTGTCGAGATCCTCGACGGTTACGCGCGTGCAACCGCCGGCGACGGCAGCCTCTGCGGCGTGCACGATCTCGGCGCGGCTGCCGTAGTCGAATGCAACCGTGAGGACCATTCCGGTGTTGGCGGCAGTGTCGTTGATCGCCTTGATGATCGCCTTCTGGACGTAGCCGGGCGTGCGCGCCTCGGGACTGTCGAACGGACGGCCGATCCATTGCACGCGCACGTTGAGCTCGTTGAGCTCGGCCACTCGGCCGAACAGCTTCTTGTGCAGGCCGAGTATGTGACGCACCTCGAGACGTGGCCGCACCCAGTTCTCCGTGGAGAACCCGAAGACCGTCAGCCAGCCGATCTCGCGCTTCACCGCCAGTCGCACGACGGCGGCCAGGTTCTCCTCGCCTTCGGTGTGGCCGGCAGTACGGGGGAGGTTGCGACGTCGAGCCCATCGACCGTTGCCATCCATGATGCAGGCGACATGAAGTGGTCGTGGAGCATCGCTTCGCACAGTCGACCACCATAGCCAGCGCCGTCGATGAATGGCTTCCACCCCACAGCCGCCATGAGCGACCAACCCTGGCCAAGGGTGAGATGATGACTTGCAATGAGCCGTGACGTCGACCCTTCTGTCGAGCTGCGACACGTCGTGATCGTCGCCGGCTCGCTCGCCGACTGGAACTCGTTCGGTGACGAGGCGTGGCGTGAGCGGATCATGGCGTTCGGCAAGGTTGTCGAGCATGCCGGCGCGACCTGGCTGACGATGCGGCCCCTCGACCGCATCCATCCGCCGAACGGAGGGATTCCTGCCTCGCTGACCAGGGTCGGGAGGTGCACGGGGGTTGTCGACCCGCAGACCGACGGGCGGCAGCGGCTCGTCGAGGCGGTCAACGTGTTGCGGCGCGATGGGCGAGCGGTCACCGACGCCAACCTGGCGGAGGTGGTCAACGCCCCGTCGACCTGCGATCCAGATCTGGCGATCGTCGTCGGCCCCGACAACGATCTGCCCACGACGCTGGTGTGGGAACTGGCCTACTGCGAGTTGGTCTACATCGATGTGTCGTGGGCCGATCTGCGTGGCGAGCATCTGGAAGCCGCCATCGCCGAGTTTGCCGGGCGCCATCGCCGCTTCGGAGGGCTCGACTGATGGGCTCTCCCGTCTATCGCGATTCCGCCGTAGTGCTGCGCACGTACAAGCTCGCCGAGGCCGATCGGATCGTGGTGTTGATGACCGAGCATCACGGCAAGGTGCGAGCCGTCGCCAAGGGGGTGCGCAAGACGCTGTCGAAGTTCGGCGCTCGCCTCGAGCCGATGAGCCACGTGCAGCTGCTACTGGCCCATGGTCGCACCGACCTCGACATCGTCAGCCAGGCCGAATCGATCGAGACGTTGGCGCCGCTCGTTGCTGATCTCGATCACCTCACCAACGGCATGGCGATGCTCGAGGCGGTCGATCAGATGGCGTTGGAGCGCGAGCCGGCCCCGCATCTGTACCGCATGCTCGTCGGCGCGCTGCGCACGGTGGCGCGCCGGTCGGGCCCGCTCGTGGTGCCCGCCTTCTACTGGAAGTTGCTGGCGGCCGAGGGCATCACGCCGCTGCTCGACGAGTGTGCCCGCTGCGGCGAGCCCGGCCCGCTGGTCTCGATCGACATGGATCACGGTGGTGCCCTGTGCCGCAACTGTCGGTCCGGCGCGCCGCTCAGCCCCGAAGCATTGGAGCTGATGCGGATGGTGCTCGGTGGCCGTCTCAACGATGCGCTGTCGGTTCCCGCATCGGCGGCGACGCACGAGGTTGCCGGGCACGCCACTCGTGCCATGGAGCATCACATCGAGCGGCGGTTGCGAACCGTGGCCATGTTCGAGCGCATGGAGACCTGACCGCCAATGCATTCGCGAAGGCGCCGACGTCGCTCGTAGCCTTGCACGGGTATGCCTGCGACCGATCTCGATCAAGTTGTCAATCTCTGTAAGCGACGGGGCTACGTCTACCCGTCTGCGGAGATCTACGGTGGGTTCAGGAGCACGTACGACTACGGGCCACTCGGCGCGCTGATGCTGCGCAACATTCGCGAGGCCTGGATCCACTCGATGGTGCAGATGCGCGACGACGTCGTCCTGATCGACGCCGCCGTCCTCGGTCCGCCGCAGATCTGGGAGGCCAGCGGCCACCTCGCCAACTTCACCGATCCGCTGGTCGACTGCACCAACTGCAAGACGCGGTGGCGTCTCGACAAGCTCGACGACCCCAACACCTGCCCCAACTGCGGCAAGCAAGGCACCTTCACCGAACCCCGCCAGTTCAACTTGATGTTCAAGACGCACGCCGGCCCGATCGAGGACGAAGGCGCCGTCGCCTATCTGCGTCCGGAGACAGCGCAGGGCATGTTCGTCAACTTCAGCAACGTGCTCAACTCGACGCGCCGCAAGCCGCCGTTCGGCATCGCCCAGGTCGGCAAGAGCTTCCGCAACGAGATCACTCCGCAGAACTGGATCTTCCGTACGCGGGAGTTCGAGCAGATGGAGATGGAGTACTTCGTGCCCCCGGCGGACAGCCTCAAGTGGTACGAGTACTGGTGCACCGAGCGGATGAACTGGTACCTCGATCTCGGCGTCCCGGCCGACATGTTGCGGCTCCGGGCCCATGACCCCGACGAACTGTCGCACTATTCGAGTGGCACGTCCGACGTCGAGTTCCGGTTTCCGTGGGGCTGGGACGAGGCGGAAGGAATTGCCCAGCGCGGCGACTACGACCTCACCCAGCACTCGATCCATTCCGGCGAGAAGCTCGACTACTTCGATCAAGCCACCAACGAGCGTTACAAGCCGTACGTGATCGAGCCGGCGGTCGGCGTCACCCGCCTGTTCGCCCTCTTTCTGCTGGCTGCCTACGACGAAGACGTGGTCAACGACGAGACGCGCACGGTTCTGCGACTTCATCCTCGACTCGCGCCCTACAAGGTCGCTGTGCTTCCGCTGTCGAAGAAAGACACCCTCACGCCGCTGGCCCAGCAGGTGCGCAAGCAGCTGAGCCAGAGGTACATGGTCGACTACGACGAGACCCAAGCGATCGGTCGCCGCTACCGGCGTCAAGACGAGATCGGCACGCCGCTGTGCGTCACCATCGACTTCGATTCGCTCGACGATGGTGCTGTGACGATCCGCGATCGCGACACGACCGAGCAGGTCCGCGTGCCGATCGAGTCACTGCTCGGCGAGGTCGGTTCGCGCCTCGGCTTCTGAGCGCGTCGGTCGCGGTGATCCGTTGTGACCGATGCCGCAGATCAATTAGTTCGTCGAACGAACTAATTGGTTAGGATGGTCCCATGCCGACACTCCACAAGACGCAACGTCGCGACGCGACGCCGCTCGGGTTGGCCAACGCACTCCGTCCGACCATCGCTCGTCTCGCTCGTCGCTTGCGGCAGCAGGATCACACGGGCCTCGGTCCGACGATGACGGCCACGTTGGCGTCGATCGCCAAGCACGACGGCCCCACCCACGGAGAGCTTGCCGCGATCGAGCAGGTCTCGCCACCGACGATCACTGCGGTCGTCGACAAGTTGGAGAAGCTCGGCCTTGTCACACGCGAAGCCGATGCTTCCGACCGGCGCGTCACTCGCGTCCGCGCCACGTCGAAGGGAATCGATCAGCTCGACGAAGTTCGAAATCGGCGAACCTCGTGGCTCGCTTCCCAGGTGACAGCGCTCACCGACGACGAGCGGCGCCGACTGGCCGACGCTGTCGATGTTCTGGCCAAGCTCGTCGATGTCGCCGAGGCAGCCGGCTGATGACGGAATCAGCCTTGACCGTCGACGACGTTCCGGCGCGCCTGCGCACGTTCGAATCATTGCGAGTCCGCAACTTCCGCCTGTTCTTCGGTGGTCAACTCATCTCGCAGATCGGCAACTGGCTCACGCTCATTGCCCAGGCATTGCTCGTGCTCAAGCTCACCGACAGCGGGCTCGCCCTCGGGCTGCTGGCCGCATGCCAGTTCGGACCCGTCCTCGTGCTGGGCGCGTGGTCAGGGCTGGTGGCTGACCGATCCGACAAGCGGAAGTTGCTGTTGATCGTGCAGACGTTCGCGATGATGCAATCCTTCGCCCTGGCCTTCATCGCCTTCATGCATCATCCGCCCGTCGCGGCGATCTACGTGATCGCTGTGTTCGGTGGCGTGGCGACCGCGTTCGACAACCCGGCTCGGCGCGCATACGTCGTCGAGATGGTGCCGGAAGCCAACGTGCAGAACGCCGTCAGCTTGAACAGCGCACTCATGACCAGTGCCCGCGTCGTGGGCCCCGCGTTGGCCGGCTTGCTCATCACGACGGTCGGTTACGGATGGACCTTCGCGACCGACGGGCTGTCGTATCTCGCGGTCATCCTCGGACTGTTCATGATGCGTCCCCGCGAGAACCGCCCGCACCTCGTCACGGCACGCGGCAAGGGCCAAGTGCGCGAGGGTCTGCGCTACGTGCGCACGATGCCGGAGCTCTTCGTACCGCTGGTGATGATGGCCATCGTCGGCACGTTTGCGTACAACTTCCAGACGGTCATGCCGCTCTTGGTCAAGCGCACGTTGCACGGCAACGATCGCACCTTCACCCTGATCTACAGCGTCATCAGCATCGGATCGTTGTTCGGCGCGTTGATGTCGGCACGGCGCACATCCGTCTCGGTCCGCCACATCATCTGGGCGTGTTACGGCTTCGGTGTTGCCATGTTCCTACTGGCGGTCACCCCCAACGTGCCGTTCACGTACCCCATCGGCATCCTCGTCGGCGTTTGCAGCATCACCTTCATGACGACGTCGACGGCCATCGTGCAGCTGCGCGCCGACCCGGCGATGCGCGGGCGGGTGTTGGCCCTGCAGGCGATCGTCTTTCTCGGGAGCACGCCGATCGGTGGCCCGATCCTCGGTTGGGTATGTCAACAGTTCGGGGCGCGTGTCGGGGTCGCCATCGGTGGCGCTTCGGCGATCGTCGCCGCGGTCTACGGCATGCGCGCCGTCCGAGTGAGAGCAGCAGACGTGCGAGGTTGTCGCGACGCCATCGTCCCGGGGACGGTCAGCGTGTGACAACCCCGGGGATTTGTGGCGCTCAGGCGAGCGGAAGGTAGACCGAGAACCGGGCGCCACCACGCTCGGTCGACCCGGCCAGTACCCGCCCGCTCATCGCCTCGCTGAGCTCCCTGACGATGGCCAGGCCGAGACCGCTGCTGCTCTCGCGACGGGTCGGTTGTTCACGGGCGACGTACAGCCGCTCGAAGACGTGGGGCAGATCTGCCGCGGGGATGCCGCTGCCGTCGTCGTCGACGGTGATGATTCCATGCCCGCCGGCGCGGCCGACGGTGACGACGACCGATTGCCTCGCGTACCTCAGAGCGTTCTCGATCAGGTTGCCGATGATCTGCGACAACCGGTCGGGATCGGCAAGAACCATGACGGATCCATCGCTGTCGCAACGAAGGGTCAATCCGCGAGTCTGCGCGGCCGGGACGAAGCCGGAGCTGTCGGAGCGTGCTCGCTCGGCCAGGTCGATCGGCGCGATCGAGAACGAAAACCCCTTCGTCTGCAACTTGGCGAGGTCCAACAGGTCGGCGACCAAGCGTTCGAGCCGGTTGGCCTCGTTGCGGATCACGCCGGCCGCCTGCTGCGGCTCGGCTGCGGCATCGATGATCGCCTCAGCGTAACCGCGGATGGAGGTCAATGGTGTGCGCAGGTCGTGGCTGACCGAGAGGAGGAACTGCTGCTCGAGCACGCGCACCCGTTCCAAGGAGGCCGCCATGGTGTTGATGCTTCGGGTGAGCTCGGCCATCTCGTCGTGATCGTCGGCTGCCGGATCGGGGAGTCGGGTGTGCAGCTCTCCGGCAGCGACTCGTTGCGTTGCCAGTGATGCTTGCCGAACCGGAGCGGTCAACTGCCTTCCGAGCCACACCGCCACGGCCGCCGCGGCGAGCAACGTGACGGCGCTGGCCAGAAGGAAGAGACGAACGGATCGCCCGAGAGCGGCGTTGGCGGTCCGGGTGATCACGACGACGGTCTGTCCGACCAGCGGGAGGTTCGTCGACGCCGCAGCGAAGACGGTGTTGCCGGCGTTGCCACCGATCACGCCATCGCGGGACAGCGCCTGTTGGTCGATCAGCGAGACACCGATGCCCGCCGGCAACGTGTCGCCGACGAGCTGGCCCTGGCGATTGGTCGTCAGCACGGCGATCTCGTCGATGTCCAGCGCCTTGCTGAACGATCTCAGCGCACGAAGCCTGCGCCGCGTCTGCGCTTCGGTCAGTTGGCCGCTGTCAGCGCCAACGAGGGCGGTGATGTTGGTCGCCAACTCCTTGGCCTGCAGGCGAAGTTGTCGCTCGGTGGTTTGACGAGCCCGAACGTTGGCCAGCACGAGCGTTCCGGCGCCGGCGATCAACAACGTGGCGAGCACCACCGCGATGAATGCGATAGTCAGGCGGCGAGTCATGGCACCGGCAGCATGCCCGCGAGATGTGATGGTTTCATTAGCCCAGCCGGTAGCCGATGCCCCACACCGTGGCCAGGGGAAGGTCGTCGCCGAGCTTCTTGCGTAGCTGGCGCACGTGCACATCGACAGTGCGATCATCGCCGTACCAGTCGGCCCCCCACACGCCGTCGATCAGCTGCTGCCGCGACATGGCGATGCCCTGGTTGCGGGCGAAGTGGGAAAGCAGGTCGAATTCACGCGTCGCCAGGGCAACGCTGCGACCATGAACGAGCACCTCGCGGCGGGCTAGATCGATCTCGATCCCTTCACCGATGTCGAGCACGGAGGTATCAGGCTTCACGGGCTGGCCGCGCCGCAGGATCGCGTGGACCCTGGCGACCACCTCGCGGGGTGAGAACGGCTTGGTGACGTAGTCGTCGGCGCCCAACTCGAGACCGAGGACTCGATCGATCTCACCGTCGCGGGCCGTGAGGAACAACACCGGCAACATGCTCGTGGCGCGAATTCGTCGGCAGACCTCGAAGCCGTCGATGTCGGGCAACCCGATGTCGAGCAGCACGATGACCGGTCGCTGTTGTTCGATCAGTTGCAGGCCGCGCTCGCCCGTTGCAGCCTGCAGCACACGAAAGCCGGCGCGGCGCAGATACATCTCGATGAGGTCGGCGATGCTGGGGTCGTCTTCGATCACGACGACGCTGCGTTCGCTGGCGGATTCGCCCACGGCATTCATGCTGGCACGCTGATACCGTGCCCGCCGGGCATTGCACGAAGGAGGATGACTTGGTGACATATCTCGACCGCATCCTCGAGCAACATCGTGAGATGTCCGAGTCGGATCACCGATCCGTCGAGGGGCTGCTCAGGTCCGTGCAGCAGATGCCCCCGACCCGCGGATTTCGTGATGCGCTGCGCGTCCAGCCGGGCCTTGCCGTCATTGCCGAGATCAAGCGGCGATCGCCTTCGAAGGGCGACCTGTTCGCCGATCTCGATCCGGCGGCGATGGCGATCGCCTACGAGTCCGGCGGCGCCGGTTGCCTCTCCGTGCTCACCGACACCTTCTTCTTCGGAGGCTCGACCGACGACCTGCAGGCAGCACGGCGTCACTGCTCCCTGCCAGTACTTCGCAAGGACTTCACCGTCGGCGAACGAGACGTGCTCGATGCGCGCCTGATCGGTGCCGATTGCGTGCTGCTGATCGCCGCCGCGCTCGACAAGCTCGAGTTGCTCGCCCTTCACGAGCTGGCGACGGGCATCGGGCTCGACGTGCTCGTCGAGATCCACGATGAAGCGGAGCTCGACCTCGCCCTCGAGGCGGGGGCCACCGTGATCGGCGTCAATCAGCGCGACCTCGTGACCTTCGTGGTCGATCACGAGCGCGCCGTTCGCATGGCGTCGCTGATTCCGGCCGAGGTCGTCAGAGTTGCGGAGAGTGGAGTGCGCGGCCGAGCCGACGCACTGAGCTTGCGGCGTGCGGGTTACGACGCGGTGTTGGTCGGCGAGTCACTGGTCACCGCCACCGACCCTGCAGCGGCGATCGCCGATCTCCGCGTTGGCTGAGCAGAAATCGATCCGGTCGGTACCCGGCCCGGCCAGGTACGTTTGCCGGATACGGTTGGCCACAGCCAAGGAATGGTGATGTTCGTCAAGATCTGCGGTATCACGAACGAAGACGACGCGTTGCTGGCTGTTGCGATGGGAGCCGACGCCGTCGGGTTCGTCCTTGCCCCTTCGCCGCGCCAGATCGCCCCGCAGCAAATCTTCAACATCACCCGTCGCCTGCCACCGGAGATCCTGACGGTCGGCGTCTTCAGAGACGAGCTGCCGAGCAGGGTCATCGACACCGTCAACCGCGCCGGCCTCAAAGCAGCGCAGTTGCACGGTCACGAATCGCCCGCGATGGTGGCGGAGGTTGCCGAGCAGATTCGCTGGGTGATCAAGGCGGTCGTCGCCGGCTCGGCCGACGTGCGACGAACAAACGAGTTCTCCACCGACCTGATCCTCGTCGACGCACCGTCGCCCGGCTCTGGGAAGTTGTTCGATTGGTCGCTGCTCGGAGAAGTTGCCGAAGGGCCGCGGCTGATCCTCGCCGGAGGCCTCGACCCCGACAACGTCGCCACTGCGGTCCGCAAGGTGCAACCGTGGGGAGTCGACGTCTCGACCGGCGTCGAGAAGTCGCCCGGCCGCAAGGATCCCATGAAGGTCAAGGCCTTCATCGAACGGGCTCGTGCCGCTGCGCCGCAGCAGCACCTCGGGCCCGATTCGATGCCCTACGACTGGGCCGATGACGAGGAGTAGACAGATGTCGCTGATGGCAGAACCGTCGGCCACCGGACGTTTCGGCGAATTCGGCGGTCGTTTCGTACCCGAGACCTTGGTGCCGGCGTGTGAGGAGCTCGAGGCTGCCTTTCGCGAGGCATGGGTCGATCCGACGTTCCGCGCCGAGCTCGACTATCTGCTCCGGCAATACGCCGGTCGGCCGTCGATCCTCACCGAGTGCGCCAACCTCGGCGAGCAACTCGGAATCCGGCTGTTGTTGAAGCGAGAGGATCTCAACCACACCGGTTCGCACAAGATCAACAACGTGCTGGGCCAGGCGCTGCTCGCCAAGCGGATGGGCAAGCACCGTCTCGTCGCAGAGACGGGCGCGGGTCAACATGGCGTGGCCAGCGCGACCGCAGCGGCACTTCTGGGAATGGAGTGCAAGGTGTACATGGGCGCAGTCGACGTCGGGCGTCAAGCGCTCAACGTGTTCAGGATGAAGCTGCTCGGTTCCGAGGTCGAATCCGTACAGAGCGGTAGTCGCACGTTGAAGGACGCGGTCAACGAAGCGATGCGCGACTGGGTCGCGTCGGTCGAGACCACGCACTACTGCCTCGGTTCGGTGATGGGCCCGCACCCCTATCCCTGGATGGTCCGCGAGTTCCACCGGGTGGTCGGCGACGAGGCCAAACAACAGTGTCACGACCTGTTCGGCGACGTCCCCGACGTTGTCGTCGCCTGCGTCGGTGGTGGCTCGAATGCCATTGGGATCTTCTCCGGTTTCGTCGACGATCGCAGCCGCCTCGTCGGCGTCGAACCGGCGGGTGGTGCCGCCGTCGGCCGTGGGCAGCCCGGTGTGGTGCACGGCATGCGCAGCTATCTGATGCAGGACGAATACGGCCAGGTGTTGGAAGCCGAGTCGATCTCGGCCGGTCTCGACCATCCCGGTGTCGGCCCCGAGCACAGCTACCTTGCCTCGATCGGACGCGCCGAGTACCCATCCGTGACCGATGCCGAGGTGATCGATGCCTTCCAGCTGCTCGCCCGCAGCGAGGGCATCATCCCGGCGCTGGAGTGTGCGCACGCTCTTGCCTGGATCACGCGGGAAGCAGCGAACCTGCGCGGGTCGACGGTGTTGATGAACCTCTCCGGTCGCGGCGACAAAGACGTCGCCCAGATGATGGACATCTTGTCGCGATGACGGGCATCTTAGAAACGGCCCTACGCGACAAACGAGCCGCCGGGCGCAAGTTGCTGATCCCGTACATCACCGGTGGCTTGGCCGGTTGGCAAGACGCCGTGCGCGCCGTCACCGCTGCCGGCGCCGACGCGATCGAGATCGGCCTGCCGTTCTCCGATCCGGTGATGGATGGTCCCGTGATCCAGCAGGCATCGCAGATGGCGCTCGAAGGTGGCGCCACCCCGGTGTCGATCCTCGACGAAGCTCGGAGCCTGGACGTCGGCATCCCCTTGGCGGTCATGACCTACTACAACACCGTGCACCATGCCGGTCACGAGCGGTTCGCTCATCAGCTGATTGCGGCCGGTGTGGTCGCTGCGCTCGTGCCGGATCTGCCGCTCGAGGAATCTGGACCCTGGTGCGCAGCTGCAGACGAGGCGGGAATCGAGACGGTCATGTTTGCCGCCCCGACTGCACCCGATGAACGATTGCCGCGCATCGTCGCTCGGGCGAGAGGCTTTGTCTACTCGGTCGGCCTGCTCGGAGTCACCGGTGAACGCGGCCAGCTTGCGTCGACCGCCGCTTCGCTGGCGCGACGGCTGAAGGCGATCACCGACATGCCCGTGCTCATTGGTGTGGGCGTGTCCAACGCGGCCCAGGCCCGCCAAGCCGTGCAAGTAGCTGATGGCGTCGTGATGGGAGCGTCGGTGATCAAGCGGATCCTCGATGGTGGCGCGGACGCGGCAGGCGACTACATCGCCGAAGTCCGCGCTGCAATCGATGAATGAACCGTGCGAGCTGTGCGAGGCCGCTCGGCTGACGGAGTGGTTCTACGAGGACGAGACCTGCTGGATCGCCGAGTGCGAGCAGTGCTACGTGCCGATGGTGGTGTGGAAGCAACATGATCCCGCGCCGCCTGCCGCGTTACGAGACACGATGATGGAACTGTTGGGAGTCGTGGTCCGTGAGTCGTATTGCTTCGATGGCTTTTACGTCGACGACAACATGCGCTCGATCCCGGCCCACTACCACGCCCACGCTCGGCCCCGGGGTGGGTTCTTCGGCCACGGTCTGCGCAGAACCGACCTGTAAACGCAAGAAGCGAGCCGCTTTCACGGCTCGCTCTGCTCGCCAGCTAGCTGGCGGTAATCCCAGAATTGGGAAAGGTCAGAATGGTCGATTGATAGGTGAACGCATAGTGGAGACTTCCTTTTTTCCGTTTCGGCTGCGGCTCCGCCGAGTGAGAGCAACATATCACACTGCGTGGCCGCATTTGCAAGTTGCTTGAGACAATCTCCGTTGAATCTTTACGACACCCTCCGTGGCGGTTCGTGTCTCATCGGATCGGTAGGATCGGCTCATGCTCACGTCCGGTCGATCTGCGCCCGCGTTTTCCTTGACGAACCAGAAGAATGAGGCCCAAGATCTGGCCGCGCTCCGTGGCCACAACGTGCTCGTGTACTTCTACCCTCGAGCCGACACGCCCGGCTGCACACAGCAGGCATGTGGGTTACGTGACATCGCCGGAAAGGTCGGCGACACCGTGATCCTCGGCATCAGCCCCGACAAACCGGCCGCGCTGGCCCGGTTTGGCGACAAGTACGCGTTGAACTTCGACCTGCTCTCCGACCTCGATCATTCGGTGGCCGAGACCTACGGCGTATGGAAAGAGAAGAAGAACTACGGCAAGACGTACATGGGAATCGAGCGATCTGCGTTCCTGATCGGGGCAGACGGCAAGCTCCGCAACGTCTGGTACAAGATCAGCCCGAAGGACACTCCGGTTCGGTTGCTGGAAGCTCTTGGCGAATGACGGCCCTGCCGAGGCCAGTGGATGTCTTGCCGCATCGCCCACCGTTTCTGTTCGTCGACGAGGTGACGGCGCTCGAGCCAGGAGTGAGCGCGACGGGTGAGTGGCGACTGACTGGTGACGAGTGGTTCTTCGCAGGGCATTTCCCTGGACGCCCGACGCTGCCCGGCGTGTTGATGTGCGAAGCAATCGCCCAGGTCGGCGCGATCGCCGTACTGACCGACCCGAAGTTTGCCGGCAAGCTGCCACTGTTCGGCGGGCTCGACGGCGCCCGCTTCCGGCGCCAGGTCGGCCCGGGCGACACGCTGGAACTGCGAGTCGAGCTGCAACGAATGTCGGCCCGTGCCGGCAAGGGTCGCGGCTGGGCACTGCTACGCGGTGAGACGGCGTGCGAGTGCGAGTTGCTGTTCGTGCTCGTCGACGCGTAGGTCACGCCGCGGCGAGCCAGAACGGCGCAGCGACCAGAGTGCAGTGCTCGCACGGCGTACCCCGCTCGACGAGGTCGGCGGCGGCGATCAAGCCGTGACGGAAGGCCACCTCTTCGACGACGTCAGGGTCGTCGCACGGGCCGCCGAACCACTGATCGACGACGTCGATCAGACCGACGTGATCGCTGCAGTCGAGCTTGGTGTGCACCAGGTTGGGCCGGTCGATGTCGAAGATCACGTATCGAGTCGGGCGGGTCGAACGGGCGTGTCTGTTGTTCATGCCGTGATCATGACAAGGGGGTGTCACGCGGTAACTCCGTCGACCCGGTGCCGGAGCGGTCGAGCCACGGCAACGAGCGCCACACGCCATGATGGAAGGCCAGGTAACCAGGGGAGATCCACGGTCCGAGACGTTCGCCACCGATCAGCCGGTCGAGCTCGGGCAGCGATTGGAAGACGACCGTCGGGAGTTGGTGGTGGGCAGTGTGGAAGTTGTTGTTCCAGTACATCCAGCGGACCACGCCATTGGAGACCACGGTACGGGTGTTGTCGGCGGCTTCTACGGTGCCGACCGACGCCCCGTAGTGCTCGGTGACCAACACCAGTGGAACCACGATGAGGAGGGCGAACAGCCACGGGATCAGCCACACCGTGCACAGCGTCGCGAAGTTCGACAGCGCAAGGCGAACCACGACGGCGATCGCCGCGAAGCACAGCACCGTGTCGGTTACCGCGGCCCGACGCTGCGCAGTGGAACGAAGCCATGCCGGCGGTCGGCCCACTGCGGTGGCGATTCCGAAGCCGAGCAGTCGAACGAGAAATGCGACTCCGCCCAACGCCAGCAGCGGGTACTCGACGCGCGAACGGAACTGCAGCGGGGGACCCTCTGGATCCTCGATGGCCACCGTGTAGCGATGATGGGAAAGGTGGTACGGCCAGTAGACCCCCCACGGCAGCAACACGGCGACCCCGGCGACTGCACCCGCGACGCGATTGGCGGCCGCCGACCGGAACAGGTGCCGATGGGTGGCCTCGTGCACGATTGCCCCATTGCCGAGCAGCAACCAACCCATCGCCAGCCATGCCGGGATGCGGATGAACAGAGGTGTACGTAGGGCCAGCAGGGCGAGGAGAACGTAGAGCGACCACGATGCCGCGAGATGTGCTGCTGACGCCCACGTCCGCGGCGTCGACAACTGCTGTCGACGAGCGTCGGTCAGCTCCATCAGACCGGGCCGATGATGATGCTTCCGTTGTGCCCGCCGAAGCCAAGGCTGTTCGAAATCGATGGAGCCGGTGTCCACGAACGAGCGGCACCGACGACAAGGTCGATCGTGAACTCCGGATCAACGCTGGTGGTTCCGGCGGTCGGTGGGATCGATCGATGTTCCATCGCCAGCAACATGGCGATGGCCTCGAGCGCGCCGGCGGCACCGAGAGCGTGCCCCGTGACACCCTTTGTCGAGGTGACGGGGATGCCGCGCGGACCGAACACCTCGCTGACTGCGGCCGCCTCGGCGGCGTCGTTGAGTGGTGTTGACGTGCCGTGGGCGTTGACGTGGCCGATATCGCCGGGCTCGAGCCCAGCGTCGGTGAGCGCCAGACGCATGCAGCCGATCGCACCGGTGCCGCCGGGTGCCGGTGCGGTGATGTGATGGGCATCGGCGTTGCTGCCTGCGCCGAGCACCTCGCCGAGAATGTTGGCTCCCCGGCCCTCTGCTGCCGACCACTCCTCGAGGATCAGCACCCCAGCGCCCTCGCCGAGCACGAATCCGTCGCGGTCAACGTCGAACGGGCGGCTGGACCCCGACGTCGACAGGGCGGTCATGTTGCCGAAGCTGGCAACGCCAATCGAACATCCCGCCGATTCGGCGCCACCGGTGACCACCGCATCGCACATGCCCCAGGAGATGAGACGTGCTGCATACCCAATGGCATGTGTCGATGCCGCGCAGGCTGTGCAGATCGTTTCGTTGGGACCGCGGAGGCCGTAGCGCATCGAGATCGCCGCGCCCGGAGCGTTGGGCATCATCATCGGGACGAGGAACGGCGACACTCGGCGCTCGCCCTTGGCGATGAGGACCTCGATCTGATCCTGAGTCGATCGAAGGCCACCGACGCCCGTGGCGAAGATCGTGCCGAATCGATCGGTGTCGACCGCTGGACGCCCGGCGTGCTCGAACGCCTCTGCTGCCGCGGCGACCGCGAACTGCTCGACGCGGTCAGCGCGTCGGGATTCCTTGGGGCTGTCGAAGTACGGGGACGGATCCCAATCAGCGATCTCGATGCTGCGATGGCCGGTGATGCCCGGTCCGTTGAGGCCGTCCCAGAAGGCCTTCCGACCGATGCCGCAGGGCGCGACGACGCCGTAGCCGGTGATCGCAACGCGCCGGCCACCGCCCTTCATCAGAGCTTGCCGACGACCAGGTCGTAGGCCTGGCCGACAGTTTCGATGCCCTCGAGATCTTCCTCGGGGACTTCAACGCCGAACTCTTCCTCCAACGCCATGACCAGCTCGACGAGGTCGAGACTGTCGGCGTCGAGGTCGTCGCCGAACTTGGCCTCGGGCACGACCTGGTCTTCCGAGACCGAGAGCACCTCGACGGCGCACTTGCGGAAGCGGGCGAACATTGCTTGATCCACGACTATCTCCTTGTGTTCGGGATGCGGAAGATGTTACTGACTGTGCTCGACGAGCGAGCGTGTCACCGTCACGCTCAATGACCCATACCCAATCCGCCGTCGACGGGGATGACTGCACCCGTGATGTAAGCGGCATCGGCTGAGGCAAGAAAGGCAACGACACCGGCGATCTCGTCGGCGCGTGCCATGCGCGCCAATGGGACGGCAGCGGTGAGCTCGGCGAGTCGTTTGTCGCCGAGGGCCGCGGTCATGTCGGTCTCGACCGGTCCCGGGGCGACGACGTTGACGGTGATGCTGCGTGATCCGAGCTCGCGGGCCAGTGACCTGGCCAGCCCGACGAGCCCGGCCTTGGATGCGGCGTAGTTGGCCTGACCTGCCGACCCCAGCAGCCCGACCACCGACGACATGAAGATGATCCGGCCCGCTCTGGCGCGCAGCATGCCTTGCGTCGCTCGCTTGGAGACCCGGTAGGCAGCAGTGAGGTTGGCATCGATGACCGAGGCAAAGTCGGTCTCGCTCATGCGCAACAAGAGCCCGTCTTTGGTGATCCCGGCGTTGGAGACCAGTACCTCGACCGGACCGAGCTCGGCCTCGACCGAATCGAACGCTGCGCCGACCGACGCTGCAGACGTGACGTCGCAGGCCACGGCGAACACACCGGGCGGCGGCGGTGACG
>JANYKU010000049.1 GCA_025358075.1 Ilumatobacteraceae bacterium | reverse complement strand
GATCCGGTGACGGGCAAGGAGCGGCTCCTCATTCACCCCGGCCATGTCTTCCCCGGCGGTACCAAAGATCCGCGAGCAGCGGGGCCGCACGGTCATGGATTCGACGAGAAGGGAAAGCCCATCACGGACCCGAAGACGGCGACCGACCCGAAATACCCCGACAACCAGCACTTCCCGATCAAGCCCTGAAATGACCGACCAAGTTCTGAAATACCCGACAGACCCTGAGATGCCCGAAAGGCCCTGAGATGATGGACACGATGGACAACAACAGACAACCACAGATCTACTCGTTCGCTGGTGGAGAGATCGACGTGTGGCTAGACCCCGACGGCGGGATCTGCTTGCAGACCCGGAACGAGTACCAGGATCCGGTCGAGCTCGGCGAACACGAAGCGCTCGAGCTGGCCGAGATCCTCACACAGTTGGTGCGAGAACAACGCGAGTGACGCGTGCCGTGACCCGGTGACATCACTCGACCCGATGGTTGGGCCATCAGCAGAAGTTCTCGGGTTCGACCATCGAGGTCCCGTCGGAGTGCGTGCACTGCCTTCACGAGCTGGCGCCGATTGCCGCGTTGCCCAGTCGTGCAGCTCGGGGACCGGGCCGTGCAGGCGATCGACGAGCTAGGTGGGCTTACCGCCCGGGGGGTTGCCTTCAGACCACGGTGATTCCACGAGACCTTCTTGTCCACCTGACCCGCGAAGCATCGACGCCAGGCGGCCAAAGCGCACGGCAACCTGCTGACGATCCTCACGTCGCGAAAAGATCGAAGCGCGAAGCACATTCGGCATGGCAACCGCACTGACGGATCCGACCGTGGTCGCCACGCAACACTGCTCGTGTATGACGGAAACCCCACTCGAGCAGGTACGGATGTTGACCCAGAAGATCAACCTGCACCAGATCCGACTCCAGCCACACGGCATCGCGGTCGCCAAGGTCTTTTGGGCGCTAACAGGGCGCCGCCCGTCTCATAGCTCGACGCCCGGTCACGATTCGCTCACCGTGCCAATCAACCGGCTCGTGGAGATCTCCCGTCGAGGCCAAGGCCGCACGATGATTCTTCGCCAGACGACGTCTCCGGCCCGATCATCGACAACCCGCCAGCAACCTTGGATTGGCAATGTCAGCCCGCCTGAGCCGACAGCACAACGGGGCGCCGAGAGTTTACCCGATCGCACCGAACTGGCGATCGAGTCCGCCACGTCACGGTTCACCCGCTCGAACTCGCGGATCCGGGCTCGGTCATCAGTCGTGACACCAAGCCGCTGCTAACCGGCATCGGTCTCGACCCGGCGGACCCGCAGCCGCTACGTCTCATGATTGACGTTCAGCTTTTTCGCGATCGACTCGATCGCCTTCCACTGCGACAGGTGGTCGTGCGAATGGTCGAACACCATCCGCACCGCACGCTCCCGCACCTCCGCCGGATACGGACGCGGCCTCTTCGCTCCTCACATGACTCCATCCTCTCATGGTTGACCACCGAACCAGTTCAAGTCGCGCGAGTTAGGTTCATTCTCTTGTCGCAACCAGCCATCGACGGGATCATCGGGCACATACCAGGCTGATCCACCGCGGTACTCCAGAGTCAGAAAGCCCCCGAGTGTCGGCTCAGCTGGAAACTCGGAAGCCAGGAGTGCCACCAGCTTCCGGAGCCCTCCCCGAAGTCGAAGATCTCTGACCGCGGCTGGCCAGAAGTCAGTAGCCCTAAATGGGTTTGGCCAACCAATCTCGCTAATCGGGAGCCCGGCCCGCCGAAACCATCCTTGGATCTCTGTCTGCGTGCCGTCGAGGGTGTTGACAAGGCACTGTTGCGTTGTTCGATCGGGTTGCGCGGCCGACCGGCGTTGGCACCGAACTGGTCAGATCATCAAGGCGAGTTCGTCGAACGCGGCAGCGCAGCGAAGACGGCTCGCTCGGGCATCGACGCCAAGTTCATAGTGACCGCGGAGAAGGTTCTGAATGAACGCATGACCTGTGATGATCATCGTCGCGGTTCGGTCGGTCTTCAAGCCGCGCATCGGCCGCAACCTCGCTTTCAACCGGCCGTGATCGCACTCGACCCGGTTGTTCGCATACTTGACCGTGTTGTGCAACGCCTGCGGCAACAACTCCTCAATCACGCTCGCCAACGCCGCAGCCCGGTCGGTCACGACCTCTTCCGGTTCCCCATGACCGGCGATCACCGTGGTGAAGAACGTGCGCGCCGCGCCGATGTCGCGACGGACCGAGACATACACGTCGATCACCTGGCCATGTCCGTCGACAGCGCGGTACACGTATCGCCACACGCCGGCAACTTTGACATAGGTCTCGTCGACGAACCAGCGTCGGCCGACAGCATGCCGGCACGGTCGCGCCGCGTCGATCAGCAACGGTGTGAACCGCTGCACCCACCGGTGCAACGTGACGTGATCCACCTCAACGCCACGTTCAGCGAGGAGTTCTTCAAGGTCCCGGAACGACAACCCGAACCGCAGATACCACCGCACCGCCAACATGATCACCTCCGGCGGAAACCGGAACCCAGTGAACGCAGAGGAGAGCTGATTGGACAGTGCAACACGACGACGACGACATCTCATCTCAACACCCTCGCCGTCAGCACGAGATCCGACAACGCAACAGTGCCGGTCGAAGTCCCGATTACCTCAATGTCACCATGGCCGGCTTCGCAGGTCGTCGAGATGTGTGGGCAATGAACGGGAACGAGCGGGGTGCCGAAAACCTTGTGCGCTTCCAACGGCAAGCCGCGCTGAACGATTGGTCGATGACCCACGCGATCGTCAATCCAACCGTGGACAAGGCAATGCGCGACGTTGACACCGGCGAGGGCGAAATCGTCTTGCACAAGATCGGCGAATGTTCGGAAGGAATCATCGTCAGCGGCGCGCGGGCGCTGGCAACGTTGGCTCCGTTCGCCGACGAAATGGTGGTCTATCCCGGTCAGCCCATCCCGCGCGACGCCAATGCCTACGCACTGGCCTTCTCGATACCGATGTCGACGGCAGGCCTAACGTTTCTGTGCAGAGACAGCTACAGCACGGGCGGGACGCCCCACGATCACCCCTTTTCGAGCCGATTCGACGAGCAAGATGCGGTCGTTATCTTCGACAACGTATTGGTGCCCCATGACCGCGTTTTTCTCGACGGTGATCCCGAGGTCTACAACAAAGCAATGACCACAGGCTGGGTGGCCAACATCATGCAGCAGACCACAATTCGAGCTCAGGTCAAGCTCGAGTTCGCCTGGCAGCTCGCCACGCGGATGGCCGAAGCCATCAACTCCGACGCAGCGATTGTGACCGAACAACTCGGAGAATTGTGGAGCTATTCCGAACTGGCCAGAGCTGGGCTTGTGGCTGCCGAAGCCGGAGCCCACGAATGGGGCAACGGTGTTTGATTTTGTGACGAGCGATCCTTCAGAGCCCTCCGTCCGACGCTCCCCCTGTGGATGCCTCGGGTCAACGAGATCATCAAACTCATCGGCGCTCACAGCCTGCTGGCCACTCCGACCTCCGCCGAGCTCGATCACCCCGAACTGAACGCCCTCATCGCCAAGTACTACGTCGGCGCAAACGGCATCTCCTCGCGTGAACGCACCGCAATCTTCCGCACGGCATGGGATTTTGCAGGTAGCGCCTTGGCTGGACGGGTCGAACTCTACGAACGTTTCTACCTGGCATCATCGCATCGAATGTTCCAGGTAGCACACGCCGCGAGCGTGCGCGAGTCCAACTTCGCTCTAGTTGACTCGGTCCTGCGCTCAGCTATGGGAACATCGGCCTAACGCCCCGGGTCAGTGACGGCGACCCCGATCATGGATGCGGTGGAGTTGACCGCCGTCGTCTTCGACCCGCACCTCAGGGGCGGGAAATGAACTCGCGACCGACTGGCGACGCCCTTCGATCAGCGCGGTGTGAGCGGCAGCAACGATCTCGACGACGTGGCGCGCATGTTCCACTGTCATCACCGGCTGGCGACCGGATCGCGCGCAATCAATCAAGTGGCTCAAGCCCGCCGTCCACGGCCAATGCGGATCTCGTTCAGGAAACCGGCGCCACGAGGCAGCTTCGTTGGTCCACAACGTGTAGCCGTCGGGCGACCAATCGTGGCCGTGCAGGTACATGGTTGCTTGGGTTCCATAGATCTCCACCGAGGCAACATCGCTGTGTTGCACGGTGAACCCCGACGTCACCACCGCGTGAGCCCCGCTGACGAACTCGAGCAACAACTGCGTGTGATCTTCCACCGCGACATCGATCAGTTCGCCTCTGACCATGCGTTGAGCTTCCGTGATGCCACCCATCGCCACGACGGCCACTGCGGGCCCCAAGAGACCGGTGAGGGTGGTCAGGTTGTAGACACCGAGGTCGCGCAGCGAACCGCCGCCCGGCTGGTAGAACCAACGACTCCAATCGGGGCCGGCCCACGCGTACAGCGCTCGGGCCATCGAGATCTGCCCCATCTCGCCATTGCGAATGTGATTGCTCATTCGCGCGTAGGTGTCGCTCAGAACCACCGCAGGAGCTACGACGAGGTGCCCCGGCGCCTCGTTGGCTGTTTTGACCAACTCGTCCGCCTCGGCCAAGGTACCTGCCATGGGTTTCTCGAGTAGCACGTGCTTGCCCGCCAGAAGTGCAGCCGAGGCGATCGACGCGTGAGAGTCCATCGGTGTCGCCACGACTACAAGGTCGACATCGGGCCATTGAAGAACTTCATCGACATCAACGGCGAAGCGGTCGACGCCGACGCTCTGCAACTCAGCGCGGTGTCGATCGGTACGGTCGGCCGCCCCGATGATCGTGATGTCTGCGCGACGCGCATGATCGAGCGCTAAGGGAAGGTACGCGCCTCGCATCACATTGCCGCAGCCGATAAACGCCACACCGAGCGGCAAACGACGGCTCATCGCGCCATCGCTCCGCCATCGATGACCAGAGACGTACCAGTCACGAAGGTTGAATCGTCAGAAGCAAGAAAGAGCGCGCCTCGGGCAATCTCATCGGCCGTTCCGATGCGTCCGAACGTCGACATGGCGGCGTACTCGGCTTCGAGGCGGGCGGCGGTGTTCTCATCCGTCAGAAACGCGCGAGTCATTGGAGTATCGATGATGCCGGGACAGATGCAGTTCACCCGGATCTGTCGCGGACCGAGCTCGAGAGCGAGCGACTTGGTGAACTGCAGCACCGCCCCTTTGGACGCCGCGTAGGGCACCTCACCCTCACAGCCGACCAGCGAGTACATCGAGCCCATATTGATGATCGAGGCCCCGTTCCTCAGATGAGGGATCACTGCTCTGGTCAGCCGGAACATCGACGTGACGTTCACGGCCATCAGCCGCTCCCATTGCTCATCGCTGACGTCGACCAGCATCGGCGCGGCTTCGATGTCGATGCCCGCGTTATTCACCAGCACCGTTGGCGGACCAAACCGGTCGATGGTGCGCTCGACGATCGCGTCGATCGTGGCCCCTTCCGTGATGTCGCCCACCACGATCTCGGCCGCCACAGGGCTGACCCGCCCTACCTCTACGGCCGTCTCGGCCAGATCACTGTCGGTGCGGGCGTTGATGACCACCCCGCAGCCGTGCGCCGCCAAGCGAATAGCTACGGCCCGACCGATGCCGACACCCGCGCCAGTGATGATGGCCACCGCGCCCCGAAGGCGTTGATCAACCGGGTTCGACTCAGTCATCGGGACCGCCTCTCGGCAAGATGCGAACCGAGCGACCGGGCCATGTCACCTGTACGCGCTCTCCGAACGACTTCGCTGTTTCCGAGGCGGTCTCCACCTTCACGGGCCGATCGAGACCATCGAGCGTCACTTCGTACTCATGACCGATACCGCGGAAAGCAACGTCGCTGACACGGCCGACCAGACCACCCTCAACCGTGAACGAGGCCACCTGAGGTCGAACCACAACCCAGATTTGACCAGAGAGAGTCGACACCGAGCCAGCCATACCGGCCGGAAGTTTTTGTCCACCGATGATGATGCCGCCCTGCCCGTCGGCTTCCGCGGCAATCACGTTGGCCGCCCCCACGAAGCTCGCCACGAAAGGGGATCGTGGTTCGTCGAAAACCTCGGCCGGGGTTCCCGCTTGCAAGATAGTGCCCCGATCAAGCACGGCGATGCGGTCAGAAAGCGCCAAGGCCTCTCGT
Source organism: Ilumatobacteraceae bacterium (assembly GCA_025358075.1). GTDB lineage: Bacteria > Actinomycetota > Acidimicrobiia > Acidimicrobiales > Ilumatobacteraceae > JAENVT01. The sequence goes on along the minus strand of JANYKU010000049.1, from coordinate 9,013 downwards.
TGGTCGTGGGTCACGTAGATGAAGGTCGCACCCGACTCACGGTGGACGCGCCGGAGCTCAACCTCCATCTCCAGCCGAATGCGTAGGTCGAGCGCGGACAACGGCTCGTCGAGCAGCAACACCGTCGGCTGGTTCACCAGCGCTCGCGCCAGCGCCACCCTTTGCTGCTGGCCGCCCGACAACTCGTGCGCGCGTCGACGGCCGTAGCCGTCGAGACGCACCAGGCTGAGCACCTCAGCCACTCGGCGGGCGACCTCCGCAGACTTCACCTTCGACAGCCGCAGCCCGAAGGCCACGTTGCCGGCCACGTCGAGGTGAGGAAAGAGGGTGGGCCGTTGAAAGACCATGTTCACCGGGCGGCGGTTAGGGGGGACGCCGGCCATGTCGTGGTCATCGATCACGACACGACCGTGCGTGGGGACTTCAAACCCCGCGACCGCGCGCAACAAGGTTGACTTTCCATATCCCGAAGGGCCCAGCAAGGTGAGGAACTCACCCCGTCGTACCGAGAGCGACACGTCATCGAGGGCACAGACGTCTCCGAACCGTTGCGTGACGTTTGCGATATCCACGACGTTGCCCGGATCATTCATCGTCACGCTCCACCACCGGTCAGGTCAGTCAAGGCAAGGCGCCGGCGCGATGAGCTCGCCCGGACGGTGACCAGGAATGTGACCGCGAACAGCGCGATCACGGTGGCGAGCAACAAGGTGGCGATGGCGTTGATCTGAGGATCAACCGTTCTCCTGAGCTGTGAAAAGATGTACATGGGCAGGGTCGAATCCGGTCCGATGACGAAGAACGTGATGATGAACTCGTCGAACGACAACGCAAATGAAAGAAGCCCCGCGCCAACCAACACCGGCCACACCTGCGGCAGCGTCACCCGTCGAAAGGTCTGCCACCTCGTCGCACCCAGGTCGGCCGCCACCTCGTCCAACACCGGATCGAGCCGATCGAGCGCGGCACGTGCGATGAGCAAGAAGTAGGGGAGCACGTACACGAGATGGGCGATGGTGACGGTGACCAGCGACAGCGAGGCTTTGGCCTCGCGGAAGAACACCAACAGAGAGATACCCAGAAAAAGGCCCGGAAGAGTCAACGGTACGAAGAACAGCACCGCGACAGCGGGACGCCAACGCGATCTGGTTCGGCTCAGTCCGTAGGCGGCCAACGTGCCCAACAACACGGTGCTCACCGTGGAGGCCAGGGCGATGGTGAGCGAGTTCAGAGCCGCTCGCTGTACCTCCTCGCTCCCGAGGACTTCCCGATACCAACGCAATGAGAACCCCCGAAAGGGAAAGGTCAGGCTGCCGGTCGAGTGAAACGAGAACAGAACGACCAGCGCGATGGGGATCCACAAAAACATCACCGCAGCAAAGGTGACCGTGGAAACAACCGGAGTGCGACGAACCCGACTCATGACATGAACCGGAGCCGACCGAGACCGAGGAGACGAGGCACGCCCACCCCCACCGCGTAACAGATCATGAAGGCCACCAGCATCAGCATGGAGACGGCCGCACCAGCCCCAAAGTCACCGGCCCCAGTGAAGGCCACTTGAACTTGAGTGCCGATGGTGGCTCCGTTCGTACCCCCTAAGAACTGCGGTGTGACGTAGTCCGACGCCGACAACACGAAGACCAGAACGAAGGTCGACAGCGCCGGGGCAAACATGATCGGAGCGATGAGCCGCGACCAACGCTGACGTGCGTTAGCGCCGAGGTCTTCGGCCGCTTCGAGGTACGACGTACTCAACGGCGCCATCGCCGCAAAAAGGGTGATCGTTGCGTAGGGCAGAAAGATGTGCACCAACGCCACCGTCACACTGATCCTCGAGAACAGCAGCGCCTCCACCGGATGATCGACGATTCCGAGTCGAAGCAGAACGGTGTTGATCACGCCCGACGTTCCCAAGACCGTCCGAAACGCATAGATGCGTACCAGGTAACCGGTCATGAACGAAGCGACCACGGCGAACATCACGATTGCGCGTGCTCGTTTGGCTCCGTGACGCATCCAGAAGGCCATCGGAAGGGCGAGACCCACGCTGAACACAGCGGCCAGCAACCCGATCTCGGCCGAGTTACGACTGAGCGATCGATTGAGATTCGACCGCAGCGCATCGCTGAAGTTCCGCGTTGTCACTGGCCCTGAGACCTCGAAGAGCCGCGAGGTCAAGATGCTGTAGACCGCGAAAATCGCCAGCGGAACCAGCACAAAAAAGCCGACAAGCGCAGCAGCAGGCAGGCTCGACCACAACGGGTCGAGCCTGCTCTGTCGTTGCGCTTTGCTCACCCTCCGGCCGACTGCTTCAATTCGCCCCACGCTTGCTTCCACTCAGTCCCTGTGACGAACTCGGTCGAATCGACGGGCGGGTTCGGATAGAAAGGAGCTTTGGCGAGAAACCCGTCGAGATCGTCGTACGGATACAACGAGCGAGTGGCGTCGTCGAGCAACGGCACTGCGTTTTTCACGGTCGTTCCCCCCACCAGACCGACAGCGGCTGCCGCATTCACCTTGGGATCCATCACCGCGTTGATCCACGACAGCACCGATGCGACGTTCTTGGCGGTTGACGGAATCGCGAACGAATCGCAGAAGGAGTACGCGCCTTCCTTGGGAAGGCTGGTCGTCACCGTCGTCTTGCCTGCGGTGGCCGCGAACGAGTTCACCGCCGCCCAGCCGATGTAAATGGCTTGGATTTCTCCGGAGACCAACTGCTGGGTGAGGTCACCGTACGACGCGGACACACCGCGGGTCTGAGCGACGAACTTCTTGGTCAGGTCGACGACCTTGGGGAGATCGGCCTTCTTCAATGTTCCGGGGTCGAGACCGAGCAAGTGACATCCCATCGTCAGCACACCTGTGGCGTCGTCGACCATGCCCACCTTGCCCTTGAACTTCGGGTCGAGCAGGTCGTACCACGAGGGCAGCTCCGACATCGCGGCCGAGTCGTAGGTCAGACCCTGCGCGCCAAAGGTGAACGGAACACCGGTGCGAACACCACCCTTGGTCCAGTATCCACCGATGTCGGAGGCAAAGTAGGGGAAGAGGTTCTTGAGGTTCGGCACCTTGGACTCGTCGATCTGAGTGAGGATGTCGAGTTCGGTGTAGAGGTTCTTGTAGCCCTGATAGTAGGTGATGATGTCGTAACCGCTGGCGGCGCCGCCAGTCTTGATCTTGGCCTGGATGTCATCGTGGTTCCCGATGAAGGTGGTGGCCACGTTGATGTTGTTGGCGGCGCGCCAGTCCTTCAGCGGATCAGGTAGGTCGTAGCCCTCCCAGGACAAGAAGTTGACGGTGCCGCCGACCTTTCCGTCGTCGGCCAATTTTTCACCTTCCCCCCCGAGGACGATGAGCTTGAGCCGCACGCGGCCACGAGCGAAGGCCCGACGCCGATGCTGAACGTGGCGAGGCCGAGTCGCTGGAGAAATGCCCGCCTATCGAGAGCATTCATCGCTTGTGGTCCCCTGCTAGTCATGGTTTCCCCCTTGGTTGTTGACGGTTCGCAGCTGCGAAGCGGTAGTGAAGGTCGGGTCCTTCTCGAACAAGGAAACCCCGACCGGGTTGATCTCACGTACTCGATCGAACGCTCCGCCCATGAGCGAGGTGGAGGGGTCTTTATATTCGAACACCACTGCACGTCGCGGTCGATCCGAACGGTTCGGCCCGGACGAGTGCAGTGTCAAAGATGACCACAGAACCACTCCACCGGCCGGCATCGGCACGGCCACCTTGCTCTCGTCGAACGCTGACACATCGCCTTGCACCTGCTCGGCGAACGCGCCGTCACGAAAGTGGTTCAGCAATCCGAACCGGTGGCTACCGGGAACGACTTCGATGCATCCGTTGTCGATGGTCGAGTCGTCCAGATACACCTGCGCTGCAATGAGGCCATCGCGGTCATGGACGAAGAAGGCGAGATCTTGATGCCACGGAGCGCGGAAGCCATGCCTTGCCGGCTTCATCATGAACATCGAGTAGTAGAGCGACACGTCACTGTCGAGCAGCGCCGATACAAGTGGGAGCAGCTTCCGGTGACGAGCGAGGGCCAACCAGGTGTCGTCGAGCGCGTGAGGTTCCCCAACCTGTTGGAGCCGTCGGCCTCCGCCGTCATCACCAAAGGCAGCGAACCGAAACTGTGCGGGATCCGCGGCGGGTTCCGCCCCCATTGCCTCGAGCCGCTCGACGGCGTGATGAAGCTCGTCGATCTCCGCGACCGACAGGATTCCGGGTAGGGCGAGGTATCCGTCCCGATGAAAGGAGTGACGAAGCTGGTCGACGTTCATATCCTGGCGCCCCTGTCGAGAAGCGCACGCGACGCCGCCAACGCGGCACCGACCACACCTGAGTCAGTTCCGAGCGCAGCGCTGCTGATGGCGAGGTCTCGCAGCGGCGCAGGGACGAGCAAGGGACGAATCTCACCGACGAGTCGGGCGAACATGGTCGAGTTCGTCCCCAGCCCACCACCGATCACGAGCGCCTGCGGATCGAGCGCATTGACCAACACGGCCACCACTGCGCCGATCTCACGAGCGGCGGTGGCGAAGATCACGTCGAATCGGGCGTCGGCAAGTGCGTCGGGGAGCGACGACGGCCGCACCGTGCGCTCGAGAACCAAGCCACTTGCCACCTGTTCGACCGGAGGAGCACCGACGATGATGGCGTTACCCCGGTGCCCGGTGCGCACGACGCCAGAGTCGACCAACGAGTACGACACGCCGGTGCCGATCTGCAGGTAGACGAACGACTCCAGTCCGACGCCGGCGCCGGCCACGGCTTCGGCGAGCGCTGCGGCTCGAACATCGGACTCGACGTGGACACCGACCGACGTTCCCAGAGCGGTCGACAGATCGATGCCGGTCCAATCGATGGTCTCCGCGCTGGTAGTGCGTCCCCATCGATCGACCAACTCACAGACCCCGATCCCCACTGCGGCGACACCATCGTCGAGTCGCGCGACCAACTCGATGACATCGGCGAGCACGGCATCGGCGCCGCGCTCTGGGCGAGTAGCGATCACCTCGTGGAGAACCAGCGTCGCCGTTTCGACATCGACCAACCCGGCAGCGATCTTCGTCGCACCGACGTCGATGCCCAGCACCACAGTCATGGCAAGTAACTCGGTGCAACCGCGACCACAGCCTGGGCCGCGGTGGAAAAGGACAACACTTCGTACTCGGCACCTTCGGGCACGTACACCGCGTCATGGGGACCGATCTCGAACGTCTCCGAATGACCGGACCAGAACGTGCGTACCATCAACTCGCCCGCCGTGCCGAACACGACGGCATCGCCGCCGTGCGAAATGGCGGTGCCTTGCGCCCCGGCATCAGCCTCGAGCAACGCGACCGTCAGGTGCTCGGTGCTGGCCACCACTCCCAGCCGCAGTTCTCCGTCGAAGCGCCAAGACAGATCCGGTCGACGAATGGTCCGCAACGAAGCGGGGGGTGCCTCCTGCCAGAGATCACCGAGGAGATGATTGCGTTGATAGCTGGGCACGTCGACGTAGGGACGAGTTGCCGCATAGACCCCTGAGGTTCCCGTCGATGGAGGCGGGGCGAAGAACTCGAGTACTCGCAACGGTTGATCTCCTTTGGCGTACACGTGATGCCACGTGTCACGGCGAAAGAACAGAAAGTCACCCGTCTCGCCCTCGACAACCTCGCCCGTCTCGGGGTTGGTGGCCACCATCGATCCACCCAACACCAGGAACACTTCGTCGGCTCCGAACACCGTGCGGTACGACGGCGAGTGGCGAAACCAGCGTCCTGGTCCGATCCCAAACAGCAGAACGTGCAGTTTGTCCGTGGAGGCGTACAACCAGTCGGCGACCAGACCAGCCTCCCGATCGCCCCACACGTGGCGCTTGACCGCGGTTCGGCTGATCAGTGTCGGGCTGTCGTACGTTGGCCGCGGCGACGGCACATAGCGCGATGTTCGGTCCTCGATCACGTTAGCCCCCTCCTCCAGCCCCAACGCCGACCGTACACGTGACCGAGCCATAGTGCAACCATTTACAACCAATAGTTGACCGAGACCAACCAGGCTGCCATGCTGATAACCAAATGAGCGCGCAGATCGAACCATCACGTGAGCCGCGCAGGGGTAGCTCCATCGATGCGGGCGGGCCGCTGTACGAGCAATGCGTAGACCGGCTAGCCGAAGAGATTCGGCAAGGACGACTCAGACCCGGAGCGCACCTTCCATCCGAACGGGCTTTGGCCGAGGACTTGGGTTTCACCCGGCTCACGGTCCGTCGGGCCTTGTCAATACTGGCCGAAGACGGTGCGCTCGAACCTGCCCGCCGCGGCTGGCGCGTCGCCGACGGTCCGGTCAGTGAACCGCCGAACACTCTGCTCAGCTTCACCGAGATGGCCGAACGACGTGGACTCATCGCCACCGCTCACGTGCTCGATGTGGTCATTCGCCCGGCGTCGGTTGACGAAGCAGAGAGTCTCCGAGTCGCCCCGGGCTCGCTTGTGATCGAGGGTCGGCGCGTCCGCTTGCTCAACGACGAACCCATCGCCATCGAGACGCTTCGGGTGTCGATCGTGACCAACCCGTGGATGTCCGAGTACGACTGGCACGGCTCATTGCACGCCGCGTTCGCCTCGCAGGGGGTCGCGGCTCGGCGAAGCACGGTGCTGGTCGACGTTGTTGCCGCTGATGAGACGGAAGCGGCGCTGCTGGGCGTGGAGCCACGACGAGGGCTGCTCCGCCTCAGCGGCACGACCTTTGATGGCCGAGGGACGCCGCTCTCGCTCGACAGTCTTCGCTATCACCCTGATCGGTATCGGTTCCGGGCCACGTTGGACCGCAACTGCGGGTCGGGGTTATCCGCGACGATCCCCTACATCGGTGGCAGCCCGTGACAATCCGGCTCGGCGTCATCGGCGCGGGAGATGTGGCATGGCGCGACTACTTGCCGGAGATCGGTCGCCTCACGGGAGCGTCCGTAGAGGTCATCACCTCCATGGATGGGCGCCGCGCCCGTGACGCAGCGAACCACTTCTCGATACCGCGCTGGGGCGCGGGCGTCGACGCGGTACTCGAAGCTGATGTCGATGCCGTCGTGAACCTGACGCCCTCGGCGGCCCACGCCTCCATCAACCGTCAGTGCATCGGTGCCGGCAAGCACGTGTACTCCGAGAAACCCTTCGCAGCCACACTGAGTGAGGCCGACGAACTCATCAACCTCGCGGCCCAACGAGGCGTCACGCTGGTGTGTGCGCCTTCGGTGATGGTGTTTCCTCAGGTTCGGCGCGCTGATGAGACAATTCATCGCGGCGACGTGGGCAACGTGTGGTCAGTGCTGGGCCAGTTCCTCGGAGGGCGACCACCGTGGGACGGATACGCCTCCGACCCGACGCCGTTCTTCGCTGCAGGTGCAGGTCCTCTCCGAGACATCGGCGTGTATCCGTTGCACGCCGTCACCGGCCTGATCGGGCCGGCCCACTCTGTCGTCGCGTACTCCGTCAAGACCCAGGCCAGCTTTCAGCCCGACGACGGACCGATGGCGCGTCGTCGCGTTCCCGTGGTAGCCGACGATCTGTGGCACGTGATGCTTCGGCTGCGCGGCGATGCCATCGCCACCATCCGCAGTGACTTTGCCACGGCCGGAACCACGGCGATACCGGACGTGGAGATCAACGGCGAAGAGGGATCGTTATCACTCGCCCTCATCGACATGACGGCGCCTTTGGTCGTCCACCGGGGCGGGACCACCGAAACCTTCCTCGCACCGAACGCTCGAGCGGAAGGCCCCGATCACCTGCTGGGCGTCCAGCATCTCGTCGATTGTCTGACCCACGGAACGAGCAATCTGCTGTCGGCGGAGCATGCCCGTCACGTCATCGAGATCATCGAGGCTGCCGAACGGTCGGCAACCACGGGCAACACCGTTCACCTCACCACAACGTTTTGATTGGGGATATCGCCATGGACCGGCCGCTAGATCTCGCCATCGTAGGAGTAGGCACGCTCACGCTTCGGGCAGTGCTTCCCCATCTCACTCAGAGCGACATCGCCGACAAGGTTCAGGTGAAGGCGCTGTGCGACACCGTCGGTGCTCGCGCCCAAGCCGCCGCCGACGCGTTCGGGGTACCGGCGGTGTACACCGACCTCGACGAGATGCTGTCCAGCGAGCACCTCGATGTCGTCACACTCGTCACGCCAATCGGGTTGCACGCGGAACAGGGTCAACGAGTGCTCAACGCCGGTGTCCATCTCCACGTCAACAAGACGATCGCCACCTCCCTCGCCGAAGCCGACCTCCTGATCGATACCGCTTGCGCCAAGGGCCTGCACATCGTGGCGTCTCCCGGTGAAGTGCTGAGACCTCAGGTGCAAGCGATCCGCGCCCTCATCAGCAACGGCGCAATCGGCTCGCTGGCGTGGGGGATCTGCGGCTGCGCTTTCGGTTCGTATCACGAAGACGAACCCGAGCGGACCGACGCGCCGGGAGGCACCTCGATCGATCCGTCGTGGTACTACCGCGTGCCGGGAGGTGGACCCATGTACGACATGACGGTGTACGCCTTGCATCAACTCACCGCCATTCTCGGGCCTGCGCAACGGGTGACCGCCATGTCAGGCAAGGTGGTGCCGGTCCGCAAATTCGCAGGACGCGAGGTGGCAGTGGATGCCGATGACAACACCGTGGTCATCATCGACTTCGGCGATAGTCGATTCATCGTGGCCTACGGAACTGCGTCGGCCGAGATGCTGCCCGGCGACTTCGGCGCCACATCGTTCTTCGGCACGCGCGGGACCATCTCAGGGCTGCTGCTCAATGGCGAGGAAATCGACTATGAACGCAAGGCACTGACCGGTGGGGCGCCCTCATGGGACTGGGAGCCGCAGATGCGGGTGCTCGATCACGTGACCGGAGTTCACACCACAATTCCCGAGTCGCATGTCTACGAAGACATCATGCAACTCGTGCGATGGATTCGTGAGGGAGTTCCGTCACTCGCCACGGCGGAGCACGCACGTCACGTCGTCGACA
>JANYKU010000001.1 GCA_025358075.1 Ilumatobacteraceae bacterium | reverse complement strand
CTGACGAGATCGCGTCGCTGCTCGAGTTCGTCATGAGCGTGCTTCGCGCCTTCGGCTTCGACGAGTTCACCGCCAACTTGTCGACGAAGGATCAAAACAAGTGCGTCGGTGGACTTCTCCCAGATCGCGTCGTCACCGACGTACTTGTTTTGATCCTTCGTCGACAAGTTGGCGGTGAACTCGTCGAAGCCGAAGGCGCGAAGCACGCTCATGACGAACTCGAGCAGCGACGCGATCTCGTCTTGCAACTGATCCTCGGTGCAAAAGATGTGGCTGTCGTCTTGCGTGAAGCCCCGAATTCGCATGAGGCCGTGCAAGGTGCCGGCCCGCTCGTACCGGTACACGGTGCCGAGCTCGAACAACCGCATCGGCAGTTCGCGGTAGCTGCGCTGCCTGGCCCGGTAGATCAGGCAATGCATCGGGCAGTTCATCGGCTTCATGTAGTACGTACCGTTGTCCATCTCCATCGGCGGGTACATGCCGTCTTTGTAGAAGTCGAGATGGCCGGACGTGTGAAACAGATTCCCGTTGGTCAGGTGTGGCGTGAAGACGAACTGATAGCCACCCTTGTCGTGACGAGCGCGGCTGTAGTCCTCCATCAGCTTGCGAACGATCGCGCCCTTGGGATGCCAGACCGCGAGCCCACCACCGAGCTCGGACGGGAAGCTCAGCAGGTCGAGCTCGGTTGCCAGCTTGCGATGATCTCGCTTCTCCGCCTCTTCGAGACGGTGGAGGTGTTCGGCGAGTGCCGCCTTGCTCTCCCACGCCGTGCCGTAGATGCGCTGCAGCATCGGGCCCTTCTCGTTGCCGCGCCAATACGCGCCGGCGACCTTCATCAACTTGTAGTGGCCGAGCTTGCCCGTCGAAGGGACGTGCGGCCCACGGCACAGGTCGACGAACTCAGGGGTGTTGCGGTAGATGCTGATCGTCTCGCCGCCACCGATCTCGGCAGCGTCGTCGGTGTCGGCGGCCCCTGTCGATACCCGCTCGATGATCTCGCATTTGTACGGCTGGTCGGCGAACAAGCTCAACGCATCGGCAGGCGAGAGCTCGCCGCGGACGAACGGCTGGTCAGCCTTGACGATCTCATCCATCTTGGCGGCGATCGCTACGAGATCGTCGTCACTGAAGGTCTTGCCGCCGGGCAGTTCGAAGTCGTAGTAGAAGCCGTTCTCGATTGCGGGGCCGATCGAAAACTTGGCACCCGGGAACAGCTTCGTGACGGCTTGGGCCATGACGTGCGCCGTGGAGTGGCGCAGTACGTGGCGACCCTCTTCGCTGTCAGCCGTGATGATCCCCACCGACGCGTGATCGGGAAGCAGACGACCGAGGTCCCACTCGTCGCCGTTGACGACCGCCGCCACCGCAGCCTTGGCGAGCCGCGAACCGATCGACTCCGCCAAGGTGGTCGCGGTTGCACCCTCGGGGAGAGCGCGCTGCGAGCCATCGGGAAGTGTGATCGTGATTTCGGCCATAGACCCCGGAGTCTACGAGGGCATCAATGGGCCCCGGCCGCAATAATCGCCGCCGGTGGCACGACCGGGAGTACTGCTACCGATCGGTTGTTGCGCCGACAAGATCCGGTTGTTCGTCGCCCATCCTGGCGACCCTGGCGACCGTGGTCGGCTCGGTCTCGGCGGTCTTCCCGGCGTAACGGTCGCGGTAGTCCTGCCCGGTGAGCTCGCGGATCTCGAACATCAATTCGTCGGTGATCTGCCGCAGCACCATGTGGGTGTCACCGTGATCTCGATAGCGCTCGACGTTGATCGGCCGGCCGATCTTGATCGCGCAACTTCGTCGCAGCTTCGGGACTTTGGCATCGGGTGGTTGGATCTCGCGGGTGCCGATCATGCCAACCGGATAGATCGGGCAACCTACTTTCAGCGCCAGCCGCGCTGCCCCGGTACGGCCCTTGTGCAGCACGCCATCGCGGCTGCGGGTGCCCTCGGGAAAGATGCCGAACAACTCGCCCCGACGGAGCACCTTCTCGGCGGTATCGAGCGCAGCCTGACTCTTGTCGCCCCCACCTCGGTCGATCGGAATCATCCCCATCAATGGAAACAGGTACTTGGTCTTCCACGAGTCCATGTACTCGGCCTTGCCGACGAAGCTGATGTTGCGGGGAACCTGCAACATCAAGAAGGCGCTGTCGAGGAAGCTGACGTGGTTGGGGCACAGGATCGCCGGACCCTGCACGGGCAAGCGGTCGAAACCGTCGAGCTCGAACTTCCACAATTTCAACGTGATCGGTCGCAGCAATCGGCGAGCCCATTGCTGAGCTTTGCCTGCACCGTCACTGTTCACGCAGACCATGTTACGACGCGGTTCGGGAGCCAGGGTTCACGCGACGACAAACGGTCGATGAACTGCGTGTGACGGACCGGTCAGATGTCGACGCCCAGCAGCGCCGCAGCGGCGCTGACGCCATGCCCGGCGTCGGCCGCGCGATCGATCTCCTCGAGCGCGCATGGGGTGTCGAGATCGTCGTCGAGGGCACCACGTACCTCGTCGAGAGCTGCGCCACCAATGCCCGCTGCCTGCCAACGGTCAAGCCGTTCGGCGTTTCGAGGCATCAACGTGTTGTCCCATTCCCACTCGCGTCGGTAGTGGTGTTCGATGATTGCCAAGCGGATCGCCCGCGGATCCCATTCCTTGCGTAGCGCATCGACGAAGACCAGGTTGCCAAGGCTCTTCGACATCTTGGAACCGTTCATGTGCACCATCGCCACGTGCATCCAATGACGCACGAATGGCTCGCCGGTGGCCGCCTCGCTCTGGGCGCGCTCGCACTCATGGTGCGGAAAGATCAGGTCGGTGCCACCGCCGTGGAGATCGATGGTGGTGCCCAGCTCGCGCAGCGCCAATGCCGAACACTCGATGTGCCAACCCGGCCTTCCGGGACCCCACATCGTGTCCCAACTCGGCTCGTCGTGGGCTGACGGATGCCACAACACGAAGTCGAGAGGATGGCGCTTGTGCGGGTCATCGACGTTTCCGCCGCGTTCGCGCGCCAGTTCCATCATCTCCTCGGTCGTGTAGTGACTGAGCGAACCGAACGACGGGAACTTCGTCACGTCGAAGTAGACACTTCCGCCCGCCTGATAGGCGTAGCCGCGATCGAGAACCATGCCGATGAAGCCACGAATGTCGGGAATGGCCGACGAAGCGCGCGGCGTCGATGAGACCGGGAGCGCGTTGAGCGCCTCCATGTCGCGCTCGAAGCGGGCCTCTTCGCCCGCCGCCAGATCGAGGTAGTGCACACCGAGTTGTCGGGCCTTGGCGAACAACGGGTCGTCGACGTCGGTGACGTTGCGAACGCACTTCACCCTGTGACCGAGGTCGATCAACCGCCGCTGCAGCACGTCGTAGGCGATGAAGGTGGCGGCGTGACCCAGGTGGGTGGCGTCGTATGGGGTGATGCCGCAGGTGTACATCGTCACCAGGTCGTCGGCTTCGAACGGTACGACGGCGCGGCGCGCCGTGTCGTAGAGACGCATGCTCAGCCCAACGTCCTCGGGTCACAACGGATTCCCGTCAGTTTGGGCGCAACGCGGGTCTTGTAGCGCACGTTGAGTTGAAGCAGGACTGCCGTGAAGGCCTCGATCGCCGTGGCGTTCGACAACTCACCGGCATCGAGCGGGCGGCACCCGGGGATCTTCGAGACGATCTCGCTGATGGTCTCGACGGCAGCCGGGTCGTCGCCACAGATCAACACGTCGGAGTCGATCGGCTGACCGAGGTTGCCGAGCTCGGTGGCCGGGAGGTGATGGAACGCGGCCACCACACGGCACCCCGGAACCGCGGCCTGAACGTGGGCCGCAACGCTGCCGCGTGGCGGCACGAGCGGCTGGAACTCGTGACCGACGCGAACGAGCGCGTTGGCCATGCTGACCACCACCTTGCCGGCCAGGGCGGGGGCGTTCTCCTGCGCGGTCGTCGCCGCCGAATCCCACGGTGTCGCGATCACGACCACGTCGCATTCGGCTGCCGTGTGGTTGTCGCCGTAGGCAAGCAGCGACTCGAGGTCGGGCCATTGAGAGACGAGGCGGTCGCGGGCTTCCATCGCTCGGTACTTCGAGCGCGAACCGATCACGACCGAGTAGCCGATCGATGCCAGGCGTCCGGCAAGGGCTTTGCCCGCGGGCCCAGTACCGCCAAGGATCCCAATTCGCATCGTCGCAGCCTTGCACACGACCGGCTTCATCCAGCAAGGTCTGCGAACCGACGTGACTACGATCACTCACATGGGTCTGCTCGACGGCAAGAATATCGTGATCACCGGCGTCCTCACCGACGCCTCGCTGGCCTTCGGGGTGGCCCAACTCGCGCAGAACGAGGGGGCCAGCGTCGTGTTGACCGGTGCCGGTCGAGCGCTCAGCCTCACCGAACGGGTCGCCCGCAAACTTCCGCGGCCGGTCGACGTCTTCGAGCTCGACGTCACGGTGCCCGAGCATCTCGACAACGTGCGCGCCGCGCTCGCCGAAAAATGGGGCCGGGTCGATGGTGTGCTGCACGCAATCGGATTCGCGCCTGAGGCGTGCCTTGGCGACGACTTCATGGCACCAACTTGGACCGACGTGTCGGTGGCGTTGCACATCAGCGCCTACTCGTTGAAGGCGCTCGCCGACGCGTTTGCTCCGTTGATGACCAACGGCGGGTCGTTCGTCGGCCTCGACTTCGACAACTCCGTCGCCTGGCCCGCCTACAACTGGATGGGCGTCTCCAAGTCAGCACTCGAGAGCATCAGTCGCTATCTCGCGGTCGCCCTCGGTGCAAGAGGCATCCGCTCGAACCTCGTTGCCGCCGGACCGGTGAAGACCATGGCCGCGAAGAGCATTCCGGGTTTTAAGAAGTTCGAAGATGCGTGGGACGACCGCGCCCCCCTCGGTTGGGACGTCACCGATTCCTCCGCCGTCGCCAAAGCGTGCGTTGCCCTCCTCAGCGACTGGTTCCCGGCCACCACGGGCGAAATTGTTCATGTCGACGGTGGGTATCACGCCGTGGGCGCCTGAGACTGTCGGCATCGCTGTGAACCTGCCACCTGACCCGACTCCGAATGCTGACCTCTCACCCGATGCACGCACGCCGTGGTCGCCGTGGCTCAAAATTGCGCTGGTGGTCGGTGCCGCCGCGGCGATCATCGCTGTGGTGGCCTCCAATGGAAGCGACAGCGGCAAGACAGCCAGCACGGCAAACACCGCTGCTCAGACCAGCTCCGTCGGCGGCTCGACAGGATCGACCAGCACCGTGTCGGCGACGGCGACAAGTGTTGTCACATCCGCCACGACCGCAGCAACCGGAAGCCAACCGCCGACGAGCACCACTTCGAGTGTCGCACCGGGAACCGCGCCTCTCTCGACTGAACCGGCGACCACCGCGGTCGCACCCACGACGCCGGGCACGACGCGAATCGATCTCGGTGCCGCAGCGAACTTCGGCATCCTTGGCAACTCGGGGGTCGACTCGAAGGGCCTGACCACGGTCAACGGGCAGGTTGGGGCCAGCAACGGTGCCGTCACCGGGTTCAGCGCAAGCGACAATCCGTCCGGCGTCATCGTGGTCGATTCGCTCACCGCGGTGCAGGGCCAACTCGCTGCCCAGCGCGTCTCCGCCGAGCTCGATGCACTGGCGAGGACACCGCTGGAGTCCGCAGAACTGACCAACCAGACGATCGCCCCGGGTACCTACAGCTCGACGACCCTTGGCGTCACCGGAACGGTGACCCTCGATGCGGGCGGCGACCCCAATGCGATGTTCGTATTCGAATCCAGCAGCACCCTCGACGTCGCCGCGGCAAGCCAGATCGTGCTCGCAGGCGGGGCACAAGCTTGCAATGTGTTCTGGCGACTCGGCGGCTCAGCCACCTTTGGCTCCGGCTCGACGTTCGCCGGCGTGGTGATCGCCGACGATTCGATCACGGCGGCAACCGGCGCTGACTTCGCCGGACGGCTGATCGCCAGCAATGGCGCGGTGTCGTTGAGCACCGACACGATCGACGTCGGGACGTGCAGCTGAGACGCGCTGAGCAGCGCAGCGGTACCGTGAGCCCATGACCGCCACCAACCGGCTCGCCCAGGAAACCAGCCCGTACCTGCGCCAGCACGCGGCAAACCCGGTCGATTGGTACCCGTGGGGGCCCGAGGCGTTCGCCGCAGCGACCGAGCGCAACGTGCCGATCCTGCTGTCGGTCGGCTACTCGGCATGCCACTGGTGCCACGTGATGGCTCACGAGTGTTTCGAGGACGACGACGTCGCCGCCGAGATGAACCGTCGATTCGTCAACATCAAGGTCGACCGCGAGGAACGGCCCGATGTCGACTCCATCTACATGGACGCGGTGCAGGCGATGAGCGGTCGCGGTGGGTGGCCGATGACGGTGTTCCTCACTCCCGATGGTCATCCGTTCTATGGCGGCACCTATTTCCCGAAGCCCAACTTCTTGAACCTGATGGCAGCGATCGACGACGTGTGGGTCAACCGCCCCGAAGACGTCCGCCAGAACGTCGATGCACTGACAACGGCGATCAGGCGCACCGCCGAGATCGAGCCGGCGTCCGATCTGCCCGGCATCGCCGCCCTCAACCAGGCGCTGCAGCAACTCGCCGGTTCGTTCGACGCGGCGTGGGGCGGGTTCGGCACTGCACCGAAGTTCCCGTCGACGATGAGCCTCGATCTGGTGCTGCGTGCCTACATGCGCCTGCCACAAGACGACGCTCGCACGATCGTGACGACCTCGCTCGATGCGATGGCCAGCGGTGGCGTGTACGACCACATCGGCGGTGGCTTCGCCCGCTATTCGGTCGACGAGCAATGGCTGGTGCCCCACTTCGAGAAGATGCTGTACGACCAAGCGCTAATGATTCGCGTGTACCTGCATGCCTACCTGGTGTTCGGCGAGCCGCGTTGGAAGCAGGTCGTCGAGGAGACGATCGAGTACGTACTGCGGGAACTTCGCCATCCGTTGGGCGGGTTCTACTCGGCCGAGGATGCGGATTCACCCGACGAGCACGGCCACGGGCATGAGGGCCTGTTCCACACCTGGACCGCCGAAGAAGTCACCGAGGTGCTCGGCGCGGATGCCGCAGCCGCCATCGAGTGGTACGAGTTCACCGAGGCCGGCAACTTCGAGGGCCGCACGATCCCTTCTCGCTTGAACCACCGCGGCGAGTTGCTGCGGCCGCCCGAGATCGAGGCAGCGAGGCAGCGGCTGTTCCAGGCTCGCAGCGAACGTCGCCGCCCGGGGCTCGACGACAAGGTGCTGACCGAGTGGAACGGACTGATGCTGGCGTCGTTGGCCGACGCTTCCGCGGCCCTCGATCGCTCCGATTGGCTCGATGCAGCGATCACCAACGGCCGCTTCCTCGTCGCCAACCTCCGCGGCGACGACGATCGTTGGCACCGCTCGTGGCAGGCCGACGGTGTTCCGCAGGCGCGTCACGCGGCACTGGCCGCCGACCACGCCGCGCTGATCGATGGCTTTACCAGACTCGCCGAGGCAACCGGCGACGGAACGTGGATCCGACACGCAAGCGATGTTGCCGACACGATGCTCGATCACTTCTGGGACGTCGACAACGGCGGCCTGTTCTCCATCGCCGACGATGCAGAGCAACTCGTTGCCCGGCAGAAGGACTTGATGGACAACGCCACGCCATCTGCCAACTCGATTGCCGCGGTCGGGCTGCTGCGCCTCGGCGCGCTCGCCGGTGAGGCACGCTTCTCGAACCACGCCGAACAGATCCTGCGCTTACTCGGTCGAGTCATGCCGCAAGCCCCGTCGGCGTTCTCCAACGCCCTGGTGGCCGTCGACCTCGTCACCGGCGGGATCACCGAGATCGTGATCGTCGGCGATCGCCCCGATCTCGTTCGTGCCGTGCGAACGCATTGGCTCCCGAACAGCGTGCTGGCCTGGGGCAAGCCGTACGACTCACCGCTGTGGGAGGGGCGAGCCGCCGGGTTTGCCTACGTGTGCCAGCACTACGTCTGTCAGATCCCGGTCGACTCGGTGGAAGCCCTGCTCGCCCAACTCGGCAGCAACTGATACCCCCGCCCTCCTTGTCGCGCGCACCACGTCGAGGCCGTTGGGAGCGACAAAGTTCGAGGTGGAGGGCGGTCAGGCGGCGGCCTTCTCCAGGATGTGGACTCCGCAGGCCGAACCGAGGCCGATGACGTGGGCGAGGCCGACCTTGGCGCCGGGGATCTGGCGATCACCGGCCTCACCGCGGAGGTGATGGCAGATCTCCCAGATGTTGGCGATGCCGGTGGCGGCGATCGGGTGGCCTTTGGATTGCAGGCCACCGGACACGTTGACCGGCGTCGAGCCGTCTCGCCACGACGCTCCCGACTCGAAGAAGTCGACGGCGCCACCCTCGGGACAGAGCATGAGGTTGTCGTAATGCACCAGCTCGGCGGTTGCGAAGCAGTCGTGCAGTTCGACGAGGTCGAGGTCTTCCGGCCCGATGCCCGCCTTCTCGTAGGCGGTCGTGGCGGCATTGCGCGTGAGCGTGTTGACGTCGGGAAGTACCTGACAAGCCTCTTGCCACGGGTCGGTGGTGAGCACGGATGCAGAGACCTTGATCGCTCGACGCTGCTGTTCGAGCGACAGTGTCTTCAGCTTGGCGTCGCTGACCACCACTGCGGCGGCCGCGCCGTCGCAGTTGGCCGAACACATCGGCCGCGTGTTGGGGTAGGCGATCATCATGTCGTTCATGATCTCGTCGAGGGTGAACCGCTTCGAATACGCGGCCAGTGGGTTGAGCGTCGAGTGCGCATGGTTCTTCTCACTGATCCGGGCGAACAACTCGAAGCTGGCGCCCCCGTACCGATGGCCGTATTCCATGCCGACTTGGGCGAACACCCCGGGCATGGCGTCGGTGCCGATCCGGCCGTCCGTGGTGGCAACAGCCCCGTAGCGACCGGACGGCGTCCACGTCTTGGCGTCGCTCTTGGCCCGGCCTCCCCCACCCAACAACCCGGCGCCGGCGAGCTTCTCGACGCCCACGGCGAGTCCCATGTCGCACTCCCCGGCCTTGACCGCCATGATCACCGTGCGCAACGCCGTTGCACCGGTGGCACAGGCATTGGCCACGTTGTACACGGGAATCCCGGTCTGCCCGATCTGCTTCTGGAGTTGCTGGCCGATCCCGGCGCTGGCCTGCATGAGGCATCCCGCGGCAAGCACGCCCATGTCCTTCATCGTGACCCCGCCGTCGGCCAGCGCGGCGAGTGCCGCCTCGGACGCGAGGTCGACGGTGTCTTTGTCCGGATGCTTGCCGAACTTGGTCATCTTGATGCCGAGGATCCAGATGTCGTCGCTCATCGCTGCTCCATTCAGTTGTTGGGTCGGTCAGGAAGGCTCGAACCCAAAGCCGATTGCTTCCGTGCCGTTGTCGTCGATGCCCAGTGAGTAGGTCGCCAATCGCACCTTCATCCCGAGGGTGACGAGCTCAGGGCTCGGCTCGACGTTGATCAGGTTGGCACGCACGCTGGTGCCGTCGCAGTCGACGATCGCCGAGACGAAGGGCACGGGCACCCCTGGCGCAGCGAAGGTGACGATCGTGAATGATCGGACCTCTCCGTCGGTCGCCACCTCGGCGCTGCCGAAGGTGGTACCGCCGCAGTTCGCACATCCGTTGCGCCGATCGAAGTACCGGGCACCGCAGCCGCTGCATTGATGGGCGACGAGATGGGGATGTTCACCGAGCGA
This sequence comes from Ilumatobacteraceae bacterium, assembly GCA_025358075.1. GTDB lineage: Bacteria > Actinomycetota > Acidimicrobiia > Acidimicrobiales > Ilumatobacteraceae > JAENVT01. The sequence goes on along the minus strand of JANYKU010000001.1, from coordinate 46,035 downwards.
CAAGTAGTCGACCAGCGGGACCTGCGGTGTCATCGGCCGGACCATAGTTCACCAATGGTTGTCATGGACAACCTCTGCGGTCGGTCGTCGCCGGCGGGTGGTTGCCGAGCCACTGGGCCGGTCGATCGGCGCCCGATGGCCCAGGGCGACCACACCGACGTTGAGCATGTTCGGTGGGATGCCCAGGTCGGCGAACAGCACATCGACGTTGCGGAAGATGCCGAAGTACAACGCGCCCAGGCCTTTGGCTTCGGCCAGCAACAGCAGGTTCTGCACCGCCATGGCCGTGTCGGTCAACCAGAATGGCACCGGCCAGTTGGCAGCGATCTCCAGCCCGTGGCCGGCCTTGTCGGACTCGGCATACCGCGAGGTGTAGGCGTCGGGATCGGCCACCGGCAGCACCATCACGGGAGCCTTGAGCACGCCCTCTCGGGTGCTGGCGAACCATGCCTCGGCATCGGTGTGCTTCCAGAACGCCGCCACAGCGTCGCCGGTGAGCACGACGAAGTGCACACCCTGGCTATAGCCCGCGGACGGGGCTCGGCGAGCCGTGTCGACCAGCTTGGCGACGACGTCAGGATCGAGCGGGGCATCGCTGAATTCGCGCGTCATCCGACGGCGGCGGATGACCGCCTCGACGGTGGCGAACTCGCTCGTCAGCGGGCGCCCAGCTTGAGCAGATCCTCCGCCATCACCCAGCCGTGCACCACCAGCGAGCCACCCTTCTTGGGGTTGACCGCGGTGAACAATGCAACGAGCTCGGGCTTGATCTTGTCGGGCTTCAGGGTCTCGTGATCGAGAAACCCGCTCTGACCGTGGGACTTGACGATGAACGACTGCTCGTCGTAGCTCGAGTCGACCCCGAACCGCTTGGCCAGACGCCGGCCCCACGCCCGCTCTTCGCCGACGGCTCGGTGACCGGGGCGGGGAATGAGCTCGTCGACCTGCTTGAACGCCTCCAGCGAGTCGACCACGACGAACCGCGAGCCGATGACCACGTCTTCGTCGGGGAACGCCATCAACGCCCGGTGGAATGCCTCGCCCATGAGACCCTTCAACACCTGGTCACGCTTGCTGGTGCGCTTCACACTCATCAAACCGATCAGCACACACGGCGTACCGCCGATGCGCTCCAGCGTCGAGAACGTGCAGCCGTGCAGCTTCTCGTCGATCCGGGCGGTCGTGCAAAGTACCCAATCCTCTTTGGCCTTCGACAACACTCCGATGTCGAATGCGCCTCCCATGGACGCCATTTCATCGAGATCAGCGTCGGTGAGCGCTGCACAGTCCCTGGTTTCCACCTGGATTGGCATGCGTTTGAGCTCCCATGTCGTCGTGCGAGGTCTCTATTGTGCCAGAAAATCGGTGATTTCGAAAAGGCGGACGATTATTACAGCATGACGGCGTCGTGCCCGAGCAACATCCGCAGCTCACCGACGGCTCGATCGAGATCGACGCAGAACTCGTCTGCCAGGCGCAATATCTTCCCGTGGCCGATGTGCAGGAACACCGGCGATGCGCCGGGATGATCACGAAGAATCTTTCGGATCTGGTGGATCTTCAGTTCGTTCAGCGAGGTCGAAGGCACTTTCAGGCGCAGCGCCGCTGAATTCGAGTCGAGGCCCTCGACGATGTTGACGTCCATCGCCATGAAACCGACACGGGCTTCGTCGCGCTTGTCGATGCGGCCCTTGACCGTGACGATCGCGTCATCGACCAGCTTGTGGCCAAGCTCGATCAACGCCCGCGGAAAGACGGTGACCTCGATCGAGCTGTCGAGGTCTTCGAGGACGAACACCGCCATCTGGTCGCCCTTCTTGGTGAACTTGCGGGCCAGGTTGGTGATCACCCCGCCGAGCACCAGGACCGCACCGTCGTCGCGTTCGGGTGCCTCGGCGATGCCGCAATCGACCTTGCGGCGCAGCGCGGCCTCGACGCCGAGCAGCGGATGATCCGACACGTACAGCCCGAGCATCTCTTTCTCGAAGCGCAACCGGTCGCTCTTGTCGAACTCGTTGACCGGAACGTTGACCCGTTCGTCGAAGCCCTCGACTCGTTCACCGCCGAGATCGCCGAAGAGGCTCATCACGCCCTGATCGCGCTCTCGACGCCGGACCAGGGTGCCATCGATGATCTGCTCGAAGACCATCAACAACCCACGTCGCGGATGACCGAGTGAGTCGAACGCCCCCGCCTTGATCAACGACTCCACCGTGCGTTTGTTGAGCACGGGCTCGGGTACGCGCTCGGCGAAGTCGTGGAATGACTGGAACGTGCCATTGGCGTTGCGTTCGCCGAGCAGCAGCTCCACCAATCCCTCGCCCACGTTACGGATCGCCGACAGACCGAACGTGATCGCTCCCGGCGAGCCGGCGGGAAGGATGGCGCTGATGTCGGCTTCGGTCGGGTCGACCGTGGCGAAGTCCATGACCGAGCGATTGATGTCGGGCGTGAGCACCTTGATGCCCGCACTGCGCGCGTCGGAAAGGTAGACCGCAGCCCGGTCGAGGTTGCTCTTCACGCTCGACAAGAGACACGCGAAGTACTCGACGGGATAGTGCGCCTTGAGGTACGCCGTCTGGTACGTGACGAGGCCGTAGCCGAAGGTGTGGCTCTTGTTGAACGCGTAGTCAGCGAATCGCTCGATCACATCGAACAGCTGCTTGCCGAGCGCCTGCCCATACCCGCATCGTTCGGCGCCGGCCTCGAATGCGGCACGCGCCGCGGCCATGACCTCGCGCGACTTCTTGCCCATGGCCTTGCGGAGGTTGTCGGCCTCGGCAAGCGAGTACCCAGCGAACTTCTGAGCGACCCGCATGACGCTCTCCTGATAGATCATCAGGCCGTAGGTGTCGCCCAGCACCTCCTCGGCATCTTCGTGGAAGTAGCTGACCGCCTGTCGACCGTTCTTGCGGTCGGCGTAGTCGTAGTGCATGTTGACGCTCATGGGGCCCGGCCGATACAGGGCCAACACGGCGGAGACGTCGCCGAAGCTGGTCGGCGCCAACGAGCGCAGCAGGGCCCGCATCGGCGGTGACTCGAGCTGGAACACTCCCATCGTCTCGCCACGTGATAGCAGGTCGAACACCATCTGGTCGTCGAGCGGTACGGCATCGATATCGAACATCGGGTCCTTCACGGCTCGAACCATCGCGACCGTGTCGGTGATCACGTCGAGGTTGCGCAATCCGAGGAAGTCCATCTTCAACAGACCCAGTTCCTCGACTCCGTGCATCTCGTACTGGGTGACGACCGGAGCATCCTCCGGTTTGCCGCCGGCCTCGGGTTTGCGCTGGATCGGCAGGTACGCGGTGAGTGGCTCCTTGGTGATCACGACCGCGGCGGCGTGGATGCCGTCGCTACGCTTCAGCCCTTCGAGGCCTTTGGCGACGTCGACGACCCGCTTCACATCCGGATCGGCGTCGCACATCGCCCGCAACTCGCTGGCAGCCTTGTAGCCGTCGAGGTACTTGGGGATCTGCTCGAAGCAGTACTTCAGTGGCGTGTCGCGGCCCATCACGAGCGGTGGCATCGCCTTGGCGATCTTGTCGCCGACGCTGTATGGGTAGCCCAGCACGCGAGCGGCATCACGCACCGCGTTGCGGGCCTTGATCGTGCCGAACGTGATGATCTGGGCGACATGATCGCGGCCGTACTTCTCTGCGGCGTAGCGGATCATCTCGTCGCGGTAACGCGAGTCGAAGTCCATGTCGATGTCGGGCATCGAGATGCGGCTCGGGTTCAAGAACCGCTCGAACAGCAGGTCGTAACGAATCGGGTCGAGATCGGTGATGCGAAGGCTGTACGCAACCGCACATCCGGCGGCGGAGCCACGACCGGGACCGACGCGGATGCCTCGGTCCTTCGCATGTTTGATGAGGTCCCAGACGATCAAGAAGTACGAGGCGAAGCCCATGTTCTTGATGACCTGCAGCTCGTACGCGACTCGTTCGACGACGGACGGCGACAACTCGGCACCCCAACGAACCTTGGCGCCTTCCCACGTGAGGTGGTCGAGATACGCGGCAGCATCGATGAAGCCCTCTGGGATCGGGAAGTCGGGCAGCTGCGGTTTGCCGAACTCGATGTTGACGTCGGCGCGCTCGGCGACCCACAGCGTGTTGTCGCAGGCCTCGGGGAGATCCCGGAACAGGTACCGCATCTCGGCAGCAGTCTTCAGGTAGTGCTCCTGCCCCTCGAACTTGAACCGCTTCGGGTCGCTGAGGGTCGCCCCGGTTTGGACGCATAGCAGCGCATCGTGCGCTTCGTGATCCTCGCGGTGCACGTAGTGCGAGTCGTTGGTGGCGATCAGCGGTGCGCCGATCTTGCGAGCGATCTCGACCAGCTTCGGGTTGGTTTCGCGCTGAGCCTGCAGGCCGTGATCCTGCAGTTCGACGAACAGGTTGTCCTTGCCGAAGATCTCTTGCAGTCGCCCGGCCTTGTCGAGCGCACCCGCTTCGTCGCCCTGCAGGAGTGATTGCAGAACGTGGCCACCGAGACATCCGGTCGTGGCGATCAAACCCTCGTGATACCGGGCCAGCAACTCCCAGTCCATCCGTGGCTTGTAGTAGTAGCCCTCCATGAACGCCAGGCTGGCCAGCTGGATCAAGTTGCGGTAGCCCTGGTCGCTCTCGGCGAGCAGCGTGAGGTGGTAGTAGAGCTTCTTGCCGCCTTCGGTATCGCCACCGGAGTCGTCGACGCGACCTCGGCGTGGCGGTCGCTCCGCACGGTTCTCGTAGGCCATGTACGCCTCGGTGCCGATGACCGGCTTCACGCCTTGGGCGCGGCACTCCTTGAAGAACTCGAGGACTCCGTACATGTTGCCGTGGTCGGTGATCCCGAGCGCCGGCTGTCCATCTGCCACCGCCTTAGCGACGAGGTCATCGAGGCGCGCCGCGCCGTCCAACATCGAGAACTCGGTGTGGACGTGGAGGTGGGTGAATGACTCGCCCACTGGCGCACTACCTCCCTTTGCTGGCCCTCGACCGGCCGACGACTTACACGGATGTGATTCGACCGAACCCTACTGCTTTTTCCAGCGGGGTCGACTTTCCTACAGGTAGGTGCCCGGCCGATCGCCGACATCGATGGCGTCAGCTGGCACGCGGCCGCCAGGGTCGCCCGACAATGAGCCCGGCGGCAGCTGGCGCATCTGCTCCAGCTGCTGGCGGGCGGCGATCTGCTGAGCGAACAGCGTGGCTTGGATGCCGTGGAACAGCCCTTCGAGCCAACCGACAAGTTGCGCCTTGGCAACCCGGAGCTCGCCGTCGGAGGGTATTTCCCCGTCCTTGAACGGCAGTGCCAGGTTGTGGAGCTCGTGCTGCAGGTCGGGTGACAGCGCCTCGGTCAACTCGACGATCGAACGCTCGTAGATCTCCGCCACGCGCTCTCGGCTTGCCTCGTCGAGCGGGCTCGAACGCACCTCTTCGAGCAGTTGCTTGACCATCGAACCGATGCGCATCACCTTGGCGGGCGCGGTCACCGTTTCGAGCAGTTCGGACGGTGCCGGCTCGGCCGCTGTGACTTGGGGTTCTTCAGTCGACGACATCGGTTGCTCCTTGATCTGATCTGGTCCTCTGGGATGACTTCATCTGGCGCGGGCCAGCAACGGCACCAGCATCTCAGCAGATGTGAGCGACCCATGTCGACAAATCAACGGGAACGGTCCGCTGTCGGCGGGGTCGATGAAGCTGATCGGTGCCTTGGCGATCAGGGCCACGTCACCCAACCGCGCCGCAATCGGAGGGCTGACCACCGACCCGAACCAACCGCCCTCGATCAACTCCTGCCGGCTCATCACCCATGCCACGTCACCGTGCTGGGCCAGGGCAACTGCTAGAAGCTCCTCGGCTGATCCGGGCCGAGCGTGGAGCCAGCGGAACCGGCCTTCGCCGGAGAGGTAGCGGGTCAGCTTGAGCACTTCGGCTGCCGGCGCGCGCAGGTCGGTGCCGACGACGACCTGGCCGTGGTCGGCCGTGACCAGCAATGCAGCGCCCTCCGTCAACTGGGCACTCAGTTGCTCGACGAGGTCGTCGGCCGCGCCCAGCTCAGCGTTGTAGTAGTCGCCGAAGCCGCGCTCGTGGGCGATCTTGTCGATGCCGTCGTAGTAGGCGTAGATCAACGGCTCACCGGCGCGAAGGAGCTCGCCGACGGTGACAGCCAGACTCGACGAGGCCCGCCAGCCGAACAACCGCCCGCCGCGCAAGTGTGCTTCGGTGAACCCGCTGTGTTCGAAGTCGGCCTTGGTGACGACGGCAACCGGCTCGCCCATGAACGGGGCGAACGGCTGCACCCGGTTCGGTTCGTGCTTGCGCCGTGCGTCGCCCGCCGAGGTCGCCCAGCGGAGGACGTTGAGCACCTCGCCGCCGATGTCGATGCGGTAGCCGACGAGGCCATGTTCGCCGGGCGTGAGCCCAGTGGTGATCGAGGTGAGTGCGGTGGCGGTCGTCGACGGCACGACAGTCGTGATCGCTCCGCCTTCGAACGTCGCCAGTGTCGGCATGTGCTCGCGGTGGTCGTCGAACTGCTCCCACCCGAGCCCGTCGAGCACCAGGATCACCACTTGTCGGGCGTCTCGAACCGGCTCTGGCATCCAGCCTCGACCAAGACCCCGCTTCGGAGCCAACAGTGTCGGCACGATGGCGCGCACGTTCGCTGAATAGTCGGGGAAGATCGGCTCGTCATTCACGGGGAACGTCAGTCCAGCACCTCCCGGCCTCGTGCGCCAGCCGGAATTCCTCACCTGCCCGCGAGAAGGCCGTACGATGATCGGGTGCGCGTTTCCAGCAAAGGTGATTATGCCTGTCGGGCCCTGCTGTCACTGGCGCTGCACACGGAAGGATCCGGCCCCACGTCGGTGCGCGACATCGCCGAGCGTACGGCGATCCCCCAGCCATATCTCGAGCAGATCCTGCTGGCGTTGAAAGGCGCGGGCCTGGTGAAGTCGAAGCGCGGTGTGGGAGGTGGGTATGTTCTCGCCCGCCATCCGGCGGAGATCCGAATCGGCGAGATCCTGTCTGCAGTCGATGGTCCGATCAGCCTCGGCGACTTCGGCGAACCGCACCAGGATGGGGCATGCGACCACGAGGGACAATGCGTGCTGTTGGCGATCTGGAAGTCGGCCGGCGAGCAGATGAAACGACTCCTCGAAGCGTTCACGCTCCAATCTGTCGCCGATGCGGCGCGTGGCGTGGGCCCGTGGCCCGAAGCGCGCTTGGAGGATGGGCTCGCTACGTTGTGAACTGCGATTCGACCGCGACGAGATCATCGGGCAGCGGCGATGTGAACGACATCGACTCACCGGTTCCGGGATGAACAAAGGCCAGTTCGGCCGCATGCAGGAATGGTCGTGAGGCGACGATGGCGTGACGAATGCCCCCGTAGGTTCCGTCGGCGACGACAGGATGGCCGATCGCCGCCAGATGCACCCTGATCTGATGAGTACGACCGGACTCGAGTCGGCACTCCAGCCCACTGGCCTCTGCCGGCATGTTGTATGCGGCGAGCACGTGATAGCGGGTGCGCGCCGACTTGCCGTCGACCACGACCCCCATTCGCATCGGGTCGCGATGGTCGCGACCGATCGGCGCGTCGATCACACCGGTGGGGTTGGCCAGGTGCCCCCACACCATCGTTCGATAGAGCCGCGTGACCTCACGTTGCGACAGGGCGTAGACCAATGAGTGGTAGGCCCGCACCGAACGAGCGACGACCATCAGCCCGGAGGTGCCGATGTCGAGCCGATGGACGATGCCGGGGCGGTGGGCCTCACCGACGTCGGCAATCTCGGGATACCTCGCCAACAAACCGTTGACCAACGTTCCGGTGAGGTTCCCCGCACCCGGATGCACGACGAGCCCGGCCGGCTTGTCGACCACGATCACATGCTCGTCCTCGTAGACCACCGTGTAGTCGATCGTCGGGTCGGCTGCAGGTGGATCCACGACCGGCAGCTTCGACTCGTCGACATCGATCTGCTGGCCGAGTTGCAGGCGTTGCTTCCCCGATGTGATGACTGCGCCGTCGACCAGCACTCCGCCGGCGGCAACCAGTGCCGCGGCGTCGGAACGACTGGCATCGGTGACCAGGGCAACGATCCGGTCCAACCGCTCGCCTGCCAGTGCGGGTGGGATCTCTTCGTGGATCACGCCGCGCGTGCCTTGCTATAGGCGAATGCCGTCCACAACACGAACAGCACACCGCCGATGTCGATGGCCATGTCGGCCACGTTGAAGATCGGGAACCACTGGAAGTCGATGAAGTCGATCACCGACCCGCGCAGGAAGTGACCACCGCGGAACAAGCGATCGCAGAGGTTGCCGATGGCCCCACCGGCGATCAGCCCGGCGGCTACAGCAGTGACCCGGCCGGTCATGTTGCGACTCGACCAGGCCAGCCACAGCACGACGAGCATGGCGCCGATTCCGATCACCGGACCGATGCCCTGGGCCTTCGAGAACGCCATGCCACTGTTGCGCGTGAGGTTCCACTGCAGTGTCCAGACCACGTGACGCGGCTTACGCCCGGTCAGCCCGGAGAGCGCCCACCGCTTGGTGAGTTGATCGAGGGCGATGACGAGCACGGCGATCGCACCAGTCAGAGCCGGGACCGGATGCGCTTCCGTCGGTGCCGGCTTCGTGGCCGAGGCGGTCGGAGTCGTCGAGAGCATTCCGGCCTCGGCGTCGTCCGTCATCGACGGCCGATCCCGCCGACCTTCTCCTCGACGAGCATCGTCGCCCACGGGATGGCTTGCAGACGCTCACGCGGAATCGGGCGGCCGGACTCGGTGGAGTAGCCGTAGCTACCGATTGCAAGACGGGAGAGCGCCGTGTCGATGTCGGCGATCGTCTGGCGAGCTTGCGCCGACAACGTCAGATCGCGCTCGCGCTCGACGACCATCGTGTCGCCCTCGCCACCCTCGTCGTCGAACTGCACGTCGCCCATCTCCTGCTCTTCGATCAATGAGTTGGCTTCGTCCTCGAGACGAACGGCCTGGCCGAGCAGCGCCGCCTTTTCTTCGATCAGCTGTGCTCGCTGCGCGGTGAGGAACTTGACGTCGAAGTCCCTCGTATAGGCGACGCCGTCCTTCGTCACGCCCTTCACCGCGGGGATGTCGATCGTCGTTGGGGCTGACGCGGCCTTCTTCGGGGGCGCCGCCTTCTTGGCCGGAGCAGGCGCCGCGATGGTGGGCGGTTCGGCGGCCTTCTTGACCGGCTCAGCGGCCTTCTTGACCGGCGCAGCAGCCTTCTTCGCGGGTGGCGCAGTGTGCTTGGCCGGCGCAGCAGCCTTCTTCGCCGGCGCAGCAGCCTTCTTCGCCGGTGCAGCAGCCTTCTTCGCCGGTGGCGCAGTGTGCTTGGCCGGCGCAGCAGCCTTCTTCGCGGGTGGCGCAGTGTGCTTGGCCGCGGCCGTCTTGACGGGAGCCGCGCTCTTCTTCGGGGCGGTCGATTTCACGGCCACCGCCTTCTTCGCAGGGGATGCAGCCTTCTTCGAAACGGTCGACTTCGCCAAGACCTTCTTGGGTGGAGCCTTCTTTGCGGGAGCCTTCTTGGCACTTGCCATCTGTGTGAACCTCCGTCGACCCAGGTGAGGCTGCGATGCTATCGCCGGAGCGACGCGATGAGGACGGACCGTAGTGGCTCGTTCAGGCGCTTGCGGGAACCTTCGTGACGCCGATCGACACCGCTTGTGCGTCGAGTTCGGCGTTCGGCTCCCCCGGCGCGAAGGTCAGCGACACGGCCAGCGTCGGTTCGGTGATCAGTGCGCTGAACGGCTCGACCTGATCGCGAATCGACTTGGGAACGCCGAGTCGAAGGGCGATGCGATCGCTGACGTGCAGCCCGGCATCGCGGCGAGCCTGCTGCACGAGCCTGACCAGATCGCGGGCCACACCCTCGGCTTCGAGCTCGGGTGTGAGATCCGTGTCGAGCACGACGACTCCGGTGTTGGCCGGAAGTGTCGTTGCCCGAGATGGGTCGGCGGCGACGAGCCGCAGTGAGTACTCACCTTCGGCGAGGTCGATGCCCCCGGCCGTGACGACCCCGGTTGCGTCGTCCTGGCTCCAACGACCTTGCTTGACCGCGCCGATCACCTTCTGCACGTCTGCGCCGACGCGGGGACCGAGCACGCTGGGAACCACGGTGAGCTCGAACTGTCCGACCGCATCGAGATCCGTCGACAGCACCACCTCTTTGACATTGATCTCGTCGGCGATGATTCCGCGGAAGGGCTCCAGTGATTCGGCATCTCGTGCAGCGATCGTCAGTCTGGACAGCGGTTGACGAACCCGCCGTCCCGTTGCCTTGCGCACGGCCGACGAGGCGCTGCACACCTCGCGGACGCGATCCATTGCAGTCACGAGCGCGGGCGAATCGGCGAGGTCGGTGCCGGCCGGCCAGTCGGTGAGGTGCACGCTGCTGTCGTCACCGACCAGACCCCGGTAGACGGCTTCGGTCGTCAACGGCAGCAGCGGCGCAGCAATCTGACACAGCGTCGTGAGCACGGTCCAGAGCACGTCGAGCGCCTCGGGATCGCCAGCCCAGAACCGCTCCCTCGAACGGCGGACGTACCAGTTGGTCAAGGCGTCGAGGAACGTGCGCACTGTGCCGCATGCGGCGAAGAGATCGTAGGCCTCCATCGCCGACGTGACCTCGAGCACCAAGGCGCGGAGCTTTCCGAGGATGTACTGATCGAGTGGATCGCCCGACTCGACGCGTCGTTGCGCGGTATAGCCGGCGGCGTTGGCATACATCGTGAAGAACGAATAGGTGTTCCACATCGGCAGGACGACATGACGCACGCTCTCGCGGATCCCGTTCTCGGTGACAGCAAGATCCCCACCGCGCAGGATCGTCGACGACAAGAGGTGCCAGCGCATCGCGTCGGCGCCGTAGTTGTCGAAGACCATCATCGGGTCGGGGTAGTTGTCGAGGCTCTTCGACATCTTCTGTCCGTCGTCGCCCAACACCACGCCGTGACTCACGCAGTTGCGGAAGGCCGGCCGATCGAAGAGCGCCGTCGCCAGAACGTGCAAGGTGTAGAACCAGCCACGCGTCTGGGCCATGTACTCGACGATGAAGTCGCCGGGATAGTGGTTCTCGAACCAGTCGGCGTTCTCGAACGGATAGTGAACCTGGGCGAAGGGCATCGAGCCCGACTCGAACCAGCAGTCCAACACCTCGGTGACCCGTCGCATCGTTGATTTCCCGGTCGGATCATCGGGGTTGGGACGTACGAGCACGTCGACATAGGGACGGTGCAGGTCGTCGATCTGCACGCCGAAGTCGCGCTCCAGATCGGCGATCGATCCGTAGACGTCGATTCGCGGGTAGTCGGGATCGTCGCTTCGCCACACGGGGATCGGCGAACCCCAGAACCGATTGCGACTGATGCTCCAGTCGCGTGCGTTGGCCAGCCACTTGCCGAAGCTGCCCTCCTTGACGTGCTCGGGAACCCAGTGGATCTGCTGGTTCAGCTCGCTCATGCGGTCTCGGAACGCGGTGACCTGCACGAACCAGCTACTGATGGCCCGGTAGACCAGCGGTTCGGCGCATCGCCAGCAATGCGGATACGAGTGCTGGTACGTGTCGTGACGGACGACGACACCGCGTGACTTCAACTCCTTGACGACTTCGCTGTTGGCGTCGAACACGTGCATGCCGGCCCACGTAGGAACGTCGGCCGTGAACCGCCCGTGCTCGTCCATCGGACAGATCGTGGGTATGCCGACGGCGTTGCACGCGTTCTGGTCGTCCTCGCCGAAACCAGGTGCCATGTGGACGATGCCCGTGCCGTCTTCCGTTGTGACGAACGCACCGGAGAGAACCTGAAACGCGTTGGGCGCATCAGCGAAGTACGGGAACAGCGGCGCGTAGTGCCGCCCGACGAGCTCACTGCCTTTGAGCGTGGCGACGCGAACGGCATCGGCGAGCTCGCGTTCATACGCAGGAAGACGGGCTTCGGCAAGGATGTACCGCACACCTTTCTCCTCCATGACGGCGTAGTCGACGTCGGGTGCGACGGCCAGCGCCAGGTTGCTCGGCAGCGTCCACGGAGTCGTCGTCCACGCCAGCATCCGCTCGCCCGTGTCGAGCTGGAACTGAACGGTGAGCGCGGGGTCCTGACGGTCGCGGTACACGTCGTCCATTCGCGTCTCGGTGTTGCTGAGCGGCGTCTCACATCGCCAGCAATATGCGAGGACTCGAAATCCTTCGTAGATCAGCCCCTTGTCCCACAAGGTCTTGAACGCCCACATCACGCTCTCCATGTAGGGCCGGTCGAGTGTCTTGTAGTCGTTGTCGAAGTCGACCCAGCGGGCCTGCCGGGTGACGTATCGCTGCCACTCGTCGGTGAACCTCAGCACGCTCGTGCGACAGGCATCGTTGAACTTGTCGATGCCGAACTTCGTGATCGCCGGATGGCCACTGATGCCGAGCTCCTTCTCGACGACCACCTCGGCAGGAAGCCCGTGGCAATCCCAGCCGAAGCGGCGCTCGACGCGCTTGCCGCGCATCGTCTGATATCGCGGCACGGCATCCTTGACGAAACCCGTGAGCAGATGGCCGTAGTGGGGCAGGCCGTTGGCGAACGGGGGGCCGTCGTAGAAGACGAACTCATCAGCGTCGGCTCGACGGCGAATCGACTCGCCAAACGTGTCGCGCTCCGCCCACGACTCGAGTACGTCGGTCTCGATTGCGGGGAATGAAGGTTGCGGGTCGACTTCGGGGTACATCTGCGGGCTCCTGCTGTGTCGTTTGCACAGGGACGAGTTGTGAGCTCGCGATCCCACCCTGCTTGCTGCCACCCGCAGACGGCAACCCCTCGATTGCGCCAGCGATATCGGGCTGGACCCGTTCGGTTCTACTGAGCCTGGTGGCCGTTCTTCCGAAAGCTCGGAGGTGATTACCTCGTCAACGCCGTTTCAAAATCCTACCGCTGCGAGTTGATCGGTGGCGGTGATCACTGCAGTTCGTCGCCGACGATCAGCGGATCGTCTCCCGAGGCCGACCACTTCGGCGCGGTTGCCGGCTGGTGATCGAGCTGTAGATCGAGACTCATCAAGCTGGTCTCATCGAGGTCATCGGAACTGGCGGACGCCATTTCCGATGGCGTCGCATCGAGGAGCGCAGCCGGATCTTCGACCACCGAACCGGGAGCATCGCCCGCCGCGTTGGCGAAGTCGCTGACCTCCGACATCGACGAGCTGTCGACTGGCGGGCCCGACGGTGGCGACTCGGCAGATGCCGACAGCAGCGGCCGACGCAGATCACCGAGGCCACCGGGCACTCGTTCGATCAGCTCGTGCAATGAGACGGCAGCGTCGCGAAGCCGCTCGCGCTGCACGTCGAGATGGTGCTCGAGATGATCGACATCGGAAAGGAGGAAATCTCGGCGAGCCAAGAGGGCCTGCACTTCGTTCTCGGCCTTGATGCGCTCGTTCTCGGCGGAACGACGAGCCTCGAGGCGTGCCTCGTCGAGCAACTTGTCGGCCATCGCCCGGGCGTTGTCGATCACTGTCGTGGCGTCGACTCGGGCCCTGACCGTGATCGACTCGGCATCGGCATTGGCCTGGGCGACGGTGGTGTCTGCGGTGCGTTGAGCCAGCAGGAGCGTTCGACTGATCATCTCGGCGTCTTCGTCGCTGTGAGATGGCGATGCGCCGCCGTCGCGTGTTCCGCTGGTGACCTGTTGCGAGACTTCTTGCAGCTTGGCCACGGCGGCGCGGGCACGGGCTTCCATCGCTGTCGCCTGGTTCTGGGCGGTCTCGATCGCGGTCGCGACCTTTTCTTTGAAGTCGTCTACCTCGGACTGGTCGTATCCCTTTTTGACGGTTCTGAAACCGGCACTGCGAACGGTCTGCGGGCTGAAGTCCATACGGAGATGTTACGCACCGCGGAGCCACCGCAGTGGATACTCAGCCGTCGTACTCGCCATGTTCGTAGCCGCCCTTGCGCGGCGGCACCGGCTTCAACAGGTACACACCAGTTGCGACCTTCTCCATCGTGCCGTTCAATCCGTAGCACAGGCCACTGGCGAAATCGACGAGTCGCCGCGAGACCTCGCGATCGCTGGCCTCGAGGTTCATGATGACCGGCTGACCGTCTTTGAACTTGTCAGCGATCTCCTGTGCCGAGTCGAATCGACGGGGCCGAACGGTGTACGGATCGGCGGAGTTGACCGGGGCCTGCCGAGGAGCGTTGATCGGTCGAGGCTGGACGTTGGAGTCGTCGGTAGCCGGCGCCGGGCGTCGACCGGTGAGGTCGGCGTCGCGTGTCGGGTAGCTGGGACGTGCCGGCATCGTGCGCACGGTTCCGTCGGATTCGTACTCGCCTTGGATCCCGCGCTGGCCGCGAGGGGCCGGTTCTTCACGCTGGTGTCGGGGCGATCGAGAAGGACGCTCCGGCTCTTGGGCCGCGTCGTAGTCGTCGTACGCATCGTCGGGACCCAGTCCCAACCAATCCATTGCGTTTCTCCAGATCGGCATCCTTGGTCCTCCTCCGCCTGAGATTACCGTACTCGCGGGGTGGGAGCTGGACGCATGCCAAACAGAACGCTGCCCAGTCGCACGCGAGTCGACCCTTCTTGAACCGCGACGAGAAAGTCGTCGCTCATGCCCATCGAGCAGACCGACAGGCCGAACCGTTCGCAGAGGCTGCGCACCATTCGAAATCCGGGCCGGGCGGCCTCCGGGCCGCCAACGGTCGGACCGACGGTCATGAGGCCATCGACCACCAGGCCCGCCGAGCTCGCCCTGGTGACCAGCAGTTCTGCCTCGTCGGGTGCGCAACCACCTTTGGTCGGCTCCGCCGACGTGTTGACCTGCACGAGCACATGGGCGCCGGGCGCCCGCTTGGCCAGCTCGACGATCAACGACGGTCTGTCGACTGTCTCATAGACGTCGACGAGATCGGCGATCTGACGCACCTTGTTGGTCTGCAGTTGCCCGATGAAATGCACGGCAAGGTCGAACGATCTGCCTTCGAACTTGGCCACGAGCTCTTGGGCATAGTTCTCGCCGACCGCGGTGAGCCCGACCGCAGCGGCGGCCTCGAGGACCTCAACGGGGTGGCCCTTGGTGACCGCCAGGATCTCGACGGCAGAACCGCCGGCCTGGACGATCTGCGTGCGCACCTTCTGCAATCGCTCGGCGAGACCGCCGAACTGTGTCACTCGAGCAGGGTCACTTCAGGAACGACGGGACATCGAAATCGTCGTCATCATCGTCGAGCGGGTCGGCGGGCTGATCGGCGAACAGGTCCTTGAGCGACGACGTCGGCTTGTCGGGGGTCTTGCCGGGTCGTGCCGCAGGCGAGCCGCCGTCCCAACGATCGAAGCCGGCGGCGATGACCGTGACCTTGACCTCATCGCCGAGCTCGTCGTCGATGACGGTACCGAAGATGATGTTGGCATCTTGGTGGGCCACAGCGTGGATGATCTCGGCCGCCGCGTTCATCTCGAACAGCGACATCGCCGACGGGCCGGTGATGTTGAGCAGGATGCCCCGGGCGCCGTCGATGGCAGCCTCGAGCAGCGGGCTGGAGATCGCCGCCTTGGCCGCGGTGACCGCGCGGTTCTCGCCGCTGGCCTGGCCGATGCCCATCAGCGCCGAACCGGCGCTGGACAGGATCATCTTGACATCGGCGAAGTCGGTGTTGATCAAGCCAGGAGTGGTGATGAGGTTGGTGATGCCGGAAACACCTTGCAGCAACACCTCGTCGGCCATCTTGAACGCGTTGAGCACGCTGGTCTTCTCGTTGGCGACCGTCAACAGGCGATCGTTGGGGATGACGATGAGCGTGTCGACCTTCTCCTTCAGGCGCTGCACGCCTGCATCGGCCTGCACGGAACGTCGGCGACCTTCGAAGCTGAACGGTCGGGTCACGACGCCGATGGCCAGCGCACCGATGCTGCGCGCCAGCTCGGCGATGATCGGTGCCGCGCCAGTACCGGTACCACCACCCTCACCCGCGGTGATGAACACCATGTCGGCACCCTTGAGCACCTCTTCGATCTCGTCGCGATGCGTCTCGGCCGCGTTGCGCCCGACATCGGGATCGCTGCCGGCACCGAGGCCCCTGGTGAGATCGCGACCGATGTCGAGCTTGACGTCGGCGTCACTCATGAGGAGTGCCTGGGCGTCGGTGTTCACGGCGACGAACTCGACACCTTTGAGGCCGGCGTCGATCATCCGGTTCACGGCGTTGACGCCACCGCCGCCGACACCGATCACCTTGATGACCGCGAGATAATTTTGAGGTGCGCCTGCCATCAGGGAAGCCTCCGTAGTGCTGATTGGCGAATGAATTGAGGCATGTCAAAGCCCGTTTCGCCAAGTCTCGCACGTCCGGGGCCAGAAGTTGTGGACATCGTCGTCACGTACAGGCCGTAGGTGTGATCTCCGTCGTCGACACGTCGAGGGCACAGATCCCGTCGAGCCCGCCACGAACCTCGGAGAGGAGGCGGACGAGCTTCGCCGAAAGGTCGGCCGAGGGTCCGAGCTGCACCTTGATGCCGCCGTGGAGCTGCAGCGTGAGGTCCCCTACCGTGGCGTCGACCCCGATCGACTCGGTCAGGGCCCTGACCTCGCTCGGTAGCGCGATCGCCAGCTGGGCCGCCGAAGCAAACGGGCGACCGGCGAACTGACCCTGGTCGACATCAGGGTTCGCCCCGGTGACCAGCATGTAGTCGATGGGAATGCCATCGACGACATCGAGCACCCTGCCGTCGCGATCGATGACCCGGTACTTGCCATCAGAGCCGGCGAAGGTCGCAATCGGCTTGCGCTCACGGATGTCGATGAAGATCCGATGCGGGAACTGCGTGGAGACTCGCGCCGTCTCGACCCAGGAGATGGTTTCCAGCTTGCGCTCTATCTGGCGAGTGTCGACCAACAGGATCGCGTCCCCCTTCAGCCCGTCGACGATCGCCGAGAGTTGCTTGGGATCGGTGTAGACGGCGCCTTGCACGTCGACCGTGCGTACATCGAACAGCGACGACGCCAGCACGGCGACGGCACCGACGAGCACCAAGAGGATCGCCGCGGCGATCGCCACCCAGATCAATCGCTTCCGCCCCTTGGCCCGGCGCACGGCGATCCGCCTGGCGCGAACCCGAGGGTCCATCGATCCCGACGACCGAGCCGGCAACGCCTCGATGCTGCCGGTCTCGTCGAGATCCTTGATCACGATCGTGGATCGACCCTCGGAGCTCTCGTCGCCGGCGTGCACCTGCCGCAGCCGCGAGCCCGATTCCTCGTCGAGGTACAGCGCGTCGGGTTGATCGTCGTCGCCGATCACGATCAGCTTGCGATCTGAATTGGCAGCGTCCTCGATCGACGGGGCGGGCCGGTCGGTCGGTTCTGTCCGCATCGGCTTCCAAACTCCGGACCGGTCGAGTGTCTCCGTTCCTTCGGTCACCGTGATGTCGGACGGTGCTCTTTCTGTCGCCTCGGTTTGCATCGGTTGCCATGGCCCCGAGCGGTCGACCTTCTTCGTTTCGGTCGCGCCCGTGCCTTCGTCGGCGACAGTCTTGGTTGCGGCGGGTGCATCGCCGAGCCCGAGCATGCGATCGATCGCCGGGTCGTCGAAGTCGATGGGCTCGGCATCCTTGGCCGAGAACGCGGCCAACAACTCCTCGAGGACGACATCGGGAACGCCTTCCTCCGGTGTCGCTTTGGGCTCGTCAGCCACGCGAGCCACGCTCGGGGAGCACGGCATCAGCCGTAGCGAAGCCGACCAGGCGAACCTCGCTCCGCAGCTCGAACCGGGTGGCCCGAGCAACCCGCTCGCGGACCTCGTCCATGACCGCCTTCACGTCGGAAGCCGTCGCTCCCTCGCCCGCCTGGATGAAGTTGGCATGCTTTTCGGAGACGAAAGCACCACCGATCTGGAAGCCGCGGAGACCCAGCCGGTCGATCAGTTCGCCGGCCGACAGTTCGCCGGGAATCGGGTTGACGAACACCGACCCGGCGTTCTGCCCACCCGGCTGGTTCTCGCGCCGCCACCGCACGATGTCGGCGATCTCTCGTTCGGATCGGTCAACGTCACCGGCCTCCAACTGCAGGCGCGCGGTCAGAACGATCTCTTGATCGCTGAGATTCGAACCTCGGAAACGAAGACCGAGATCCTCGACGGGTCGCCAACGGCAGTGCAGGTCGCGCAGATCGAGGACCTCGGCGCTGATGAGACACGCGGCCATGTCCGAACCGTGCCCGCCGGCGTTCATCCGCACAGCACCACCGATCGAGCCGGGCACTCCAACGGCCCATTCGAAGCCGGTCAGGCCCATTGCGGCGGTCTTGCGCGCCAGCACGGGAAGGGCAACTGCGGAACCGGATCGCACTTCGAGCCCACTCACGTCGATCTCATTGGCCAGCTCGGCAAGACTGATGGCGATGCCGGCGAACCCCGAGTCGGCGATCAAGAGGTTGGAGCCGCGACCGAGGACGAGCACCGGAAGGTCGTAGCGAGCGACCACGGCGGCCACGTCGAGGAGTTCGGTCCTCGATGTCGGGGCAGCGAAGATGGCCGCGCAGCCCCCGACTCGGTACGTGGTCAACGGACCGAGGGGTTCTGTGAGGCGGCCCAGCGACCCGAGATCGGATGCTGCCCGGTGCAGGCGGTCGCTGAGGCTCAACTGGCCACGACCCTCTGCTCGGATCGGCGTTGTTGCACCTCATCGGGAAGCGAAGCGATGTCGCCACAGCCCATCGAGATGCACACGTCGCCGGCGCGCAGTTCCTTGGCGAGGTACTCGATCAAATCGACTCGACGGGGCATCCAAGCCAAACGGGTGGTGGGGTGCGCATCGAGAATGGAATTGACGACGAGCTTGCCCGTGACCCCGGGGATCGGAGTCGTTCCCGAGGCAAAGATGTCGGTCAGCACGACGAGATCGGCATTCACGAAGGCGTCTCGGTAGGCGGGCGACATGACTGACATGCGGTTGAACCGATTCGGTTGGAAGACCGCAACGATCCTTCGCCAGTCGTCGCCGCTGCAGCGCGCCGCGCCCAGAACCGCGGCGATCTCGCTGGGCAGATGGGCGTAGTCGTCGACCAAGGTCGCGCCACCGTCGATTCCGCGGATGTCGAATCGACGGGCCACCCCGCCGAACTTGGCGAGGGCGCGTGAAGCGATCTCGAAGTCGACGCCGACCGTGCAGGCCATGGCCAGTGCACCGAGCGCGTTGCGCACGTTGTGGATGCCGCGTAGCGGCAGATCGACGGTGCCCAACGTCTCGCCCGAGCGGACAACCGTGAACGTGTACGAGCCGTGCTCGGCGTGCACATCGACGGCGCGATAGTCCGCGGCGGGCGATGTTCCGTAGGTGATCGCCCCGTGGCGGGTGGCGAGCTCGGCGCAGACCGGGTCGTCGATGCACAGCACCTTCGGACCCGAGATCTGCGAAAGGTACTGATCGAAGCTGGCGACGATGGCCTCTTCGGTGCCATAGAAGTCGAGATGATCGACCTCCACGTTGGTGAGGATGGTGCCGAACAACGGCAACTCCAGATGGGTGCCGTCACTCTCATCGGCCTCGACGACGAGCCACTCCTGGTCGGTCCACTGGGCACCAGTGCCCATGTCGGTGACGTCGCCACCGATGATGAACGACGGCCGCCACCCAGCTGATGCGAGCACCAGCATCAGCATCGACGTCGTCGATGTCTTCCCATGCGTACCGGCAACGCCGAGCGACTTGGCCTGGGCGCAGATCGACGACAGCATGCCCGCTCGCGACAACACGGCAATGCCGGCTCTTCGGGCCTCGTCGAGCTCGATGTTCCTGCCCGGAACAGCGGTCGAGGCGGTGACGGCCGCGCAGCCCAGTACGTTGCGGCGAGCGTGACCGACGTGCACCTCGACACCGGCAGCACGCACCCGCTCGAGCACCGGGCGCTCGCGGAGGTCGCTGCCGCTGACCCGATGGCCCATCTCGGCCAGGACGATGGCGATGGCGCTCATGCCCGGCCCACCGACGCCGACCACATGCAACTGCTGAGGCTGCGAAAGATCGAGTGGGACCTGCGGACGATCGGTCACGGCGCGGCCACGCGTTCGATCAGGTCGACGAGCGCACCACTTCGATTTGGCTTGCCAATCGCCGCGGCTGATCCAGACATCGCGGCGAGCTTGCCACGATCGGCCATCAGCTCGGTGACTTCCCGGATCAACCGATCGGCGGTGAGGTCGGCCTCCAAGATCAACACGGCGCCGCCATGGTCGGTGAGCTGGCGAGCGTTGTCGACCTGATGATCGTCGGCGGCACCGGGCCACGGCACGATCAACGCCGGGACTCCGGCGGTGGCGAGTTCGGCGATCGTCGATGCGCCGGCCCTCGTCATCATCAGATCGGCCACGGCGTAGACGAGCGGCATTCGGTCCTCATATCCCAGCACTCGATACATGATGCCTGCACTGCCATCGCGAGCGGGCGCGGCATCGGCCAGATTGCGCTCGCCGACGATGTGATACACGGCCAGATCGCGTCGATCGGCCAGCCTCCGCACCAGTTCAGCGGTCACGTCGTTGAGCCGCTTGGCGCCGAGCGAACCGCCGAACACAGCGAGAACGAACCGATCGTCGGCGAGGTCGAGCTGTGACAACGCTTGTTGGCGGTCGCGTAGGCGATCGACCGCGAGCACCTCTTGGCGCACCGGTGCACCAGTCAGTGTCGCCCGAGGCAGCGTGGAGCCGGCGAAGGCGACAGCGCAAGCCACGGCGCGGCGAGCCGCCAACTTGGAGACGAGACCTGGGCGCCGGTCATAGCTGACCACCACCACAGGTATGCGACACAGCATCGCCGCAACCGTCGCCGGCACGCTGGCGTAGCCACCGACGTTGACGACCACCTTGGGCGATAGACGCCGGATCAGTTTGATCGCCCGATACGTGGATCGCAGCAACTTCGGGATGAAGGCCAGGTTGCGCAGCGATAACCGACGCTGCAGCCCCACGACATCGAGCAACGTGTAGTCGTATCCGGTGGGCGGAAGCAGGCGTCGTTCGACGCCGCGCGTCGTACCGACGTAGTGGATCGTGGCGCGATCGTGCCCGCGAGCGACAAGAGCGTCGGCAATGGCCGTCGCCGCGAGAACGTGCCCAGAGGTACCACCGCCCGTCACCACAGCGAAGGTGGTGTGGCCGGAGACCGCTTCAGCGGGCTCGTACGCCGACGCGGCGCTCACGTGTCGGTCACCTCACGTTGCGAGCGACGTTGAGCAGCAGGCCCGCCGCCGTCATCGTGACGAACAGTGAGCTTCCGCCGGCCGAGAAGAAGGGCAGCGTCAGCCCGGTGACCGGCATCATCCCGGTGACGCCGCCGACGTTGATGATGGTCTGCACCACGAACCAGATCACGATGCCTCCGGCCAGGAGGCTGGCGAACCGGTCTTGAGTCGCCAGCGCGACCTGCACGCCGGCGTAGGCGAGGATCAAGAAACCACCGAGCACGGCAATGACGCCGATCATTCCCATCTCCTCGGCGACGACCGCGAAGATGAAGTCACTGTGCGCCAGCGGAAGGAAATCGCCGAGCTTGTTCTTGCCTTGGCCGACGCCCTCACCGGCAAAGCCTCCCTGGGCGAGCGCGATCATCGCTTGATACGTCTGATAGCTGAGGTGATCTTTGTGGGCAGCGATGTCGAGGAAGGCGGTGAACCGCGCCTGACGGCGTGGGCTCGACACGACGAATGCCAGCCCGCTCACTGCCGCCATGCCTCCGGCCATTGCCATCGGCCGCAGCGGGGCGCCGGCGATGAACACCACCACGAACACGATCGAAGCCAGCACGATCGCCGAGCCGAGGTCGCTTTGCACCAGACACAAGCCGCTGCCGACGATGGCAACGAGCATCACCGGTACGAGGGTGCGTGACGGAACGCCCATCTCGTCCTTGCGCTTGGCCAGCAGGTTGGCGCAATACAACAGGACCGCCAGCTTCAAGAACTCGGATGGCTGGAGCGAGAACGGCCCGATCGCCACCCAGGCGTTGGCGCCGTTGACCTTGTCGCCGATGCCCGGGATGAACGGCAGCAGCATCATCCCGCAGGAGAACAGCAGCGCCGGAAGCACCAGCCGGCGCCAGAAGTGGTACGGCACCTTCATGCCGATCCACAGCCCGACAAGACCCAAGCCGGCCCACATCACCTGCTTGTTGAAGATCCGGTACGGCGAGAAGCCCTGATGAAACTGGTTGATCGACGACGCCGACAACACCATCACCAGACCGAGCATGACGAACACGGCGACGACCACGGCGATGGCATAGAAGGCGGCGGTTGGCGGCCCAGCTGGCTTCGACGCCATGCGCCGCGTCGGATGCCGGCGCAGTGCCGCAGCCCGGTCGAGGGCCTGCCGGCGGCGATCGCCGATCACGGTGGTGGACGAGCTCATCGTGCCCCATTCTCGAAGTGGCTGTGTACCAACCGTTTGAAATCGTCGCCCCGAGCCGGATAGCCGCCCTCGGGGTACCAATCGAAGCTTGCACAGGCGGGCGACAGCAGGACGGTGTCGCCGGCGGCGGCAAACTCGGCGGCGGCAGTGACGGCGGCTTGCATCGAACTGACTTCGACAACAGGGCACCAACGCGAGAACGCATCACGAATGATCGCTGATGCCTCGCCCAGAGCGACAACGGCCTTCACCCGCTCGTGCTCCAGTGCCAGGCTGGCCAGATCGAGCCCTTTGTTGCGCCCGCCCGCCAACAACACCACGTTGCTGAATCCGCGGATCGCCGTGATCGCGGCATGCGGAGTCGTGGCCTTCGAATCGTTGTACCAAGTGACTCCGTCGAACTCCCCGACGCGCTCGATGCGGTGCGGCGGGTAGGCGAACGTTGCCAACGCCTCGGCGACGGCGGTCGCGCCAGCGAGGCCGGACTCGATCGTGATGGCCGCGGCAGCCAGTGCGTCGCTGACGTCGTGAGGCAGGTCGCGGGTCATCGTCGAGCGATCGGCAAGCGGTCCGGACGGCCCGGTCAACGTCGTGCCGACGAGGCGGTAGTCGGCGTCGACGGCGCCGAAGGTGCACCTTCGCCCTGCTGCCGTGGCCAGGTTGCGCATGACGGCCGGATCTGCGGCATTGCCGACGGCGACGTCGCTCGGGCGGTTGTGACGCCACATGCGCGCCTTTGCCCGCTCGTAGGCCGGCATCGACACGTGCCAGTTCTGGTGATCGTCGGCGAGGTTGAGCCACACCGACGCCTCACTCCTGAAACTGTCGATCCAGTTGAGCCGGAAGCTGCTGCACTCGACAACGAATGCATCGACGTCGCTGTCGAGCGCAGCGATCAACGGGAGGTCGGTGTTTCCGACCGCCGCCGCCTTCAGGCCCGCGCATCGCAGCATGGCCGCGGCCATCAACGTGGTCGTCGTCTTGCCGTCGGTGCCAGTCACCGCGAGCATCGGCCGCGGCCCGCCATCGCGTTGCTGCTCCCACTCGTAGGCCAAGTCGATCTCGCTGCGAATCGGCTTTCGGTGGCGGTTGGCGGCGTCGATCACGGCATGTGTTTCCGGCACGCCGGGTGCCGGGCAAACCATGTCGGCGCTCGACACCAGTCGGTCGATCGTCGCCACGTCGGGTTTGGCAATGAGCTCGGCACCGAACGACGCCGCAACCGCGGACTTGGAATCGTTGGGCGCGTCGTCGGCCACGAGCACGCGAACACCGCGATCGTGGAGCGCGCGAGCAACCGCCTCTCCGCTGATGGCCAGCCCGTACACCAATGCGGTGGAGCTCAATGGTGCAGCTCCAATCGCGTGAAGTCACCGATGTAGATGGCCAAAGCCGTCGCCACACAAATGCCGGCGATCAACCAGAAGCGGATGATGACCGTGGTCTCCGGCCACCCGAGCAGTTCGAAGTGGTGATGGATCGGCGACATCCTGAACAGGCGCCGTTTGCGCCCGGACGCCTTGAAGACGAGCATCTGGATGGCGACCGACCCTGCCTCGACGACGTTGATGCCACAAATCAGGATCAGCAGGATCTGCGTGTCGGTGGCCAGCGCCAGCAGGGCCAAGGCCGTGCCGATGGCCAACGACCCGACGTCTCCCATGAAGATGCGCGCCGGCGCGGCGTTGAACCACAAGAACCCGCCGCACGCTCCTGCGAAGGCCGCGGCGAGCGCGGCAAGGTCGAGCGGGTTGACGACGCCCTTCTCGATGCCGCCATAGATCCCGGGATTACGGAACGCCCAATAGGCGATGATCGTGAACGCCAAGAAGCCGAGCAAGGCGGCCCCGGCGGCGAGACCATCCAGGCCGTCGGTGACGTTGACGGCATTGGACGTGCTCCAGATGGTGACCCCGGCGAAGACCACCCAGACCGGCCATGGCACATGCCAGCCGGGCCAGTTGTAGCGAGTGAACGAGATGGTCTGGCTGATGCCCGTGGCAGCGACCAGCCACCAGGCGATGCCCATCGAGATCGCCAGGGTGATGTAGCTCTTCTTCTTCCAGAAGATGCCGCGGTTGTGCGCCTTGTTGATCTTGATGTAGTCGTCGAGAAAGCCCATGCCCGACAGCACCAGGATGCCGACCCAGGCGATGGCCGCCTGGTTGGAGAAGACCAGGCCGTGCCGGATGTGCGCCACGATCCATCCGAAGAACGCGGAGACGACGATCGCCAGCCCCCCCATCGTCGGCGTGCCCTGCTTGGGCAGATGGTGCTCCGGGCCCCGGTCCTCCTTGCCGAGGATCGGCTGACCCTTGCCGCGATTGCGGAAGAAGGTGATGAGGTACCGCGTGCCGAACAGCGAGGCGATCATCGAGCACGCCCCGGCGACCATGACGGCGATCATGGAAGCGCCCGCAAGAGCTCGGCGGCGACGGCCCGATCGTCGAATTCGAGGACCTGGTCGCCGATGGTCTGCGTTCGCTCGTGGCCCTTGCCGGCGATCAGCACCACGTCGCCGGGCTGCGCTTGACGCAGGGCGATGTCTATGGCCCGTCGGCGATCTGGTTCCATCACAACGCGGCCACGGTAGTCGGGGGGCACACCCTCAGCCGTGGCATTGATGATCGCCACAGGGTCTTCAGAACGGGGGTTGTCGGACGTGATCACGACGTGATCGGCGAGGCGCGAGGCAGTCGCCCCCATGAGTGGACGCTTCTCACGATCCCGATCACCACCACACCCGAACACGACGTGCACCGAAGCCCCACCGGCCACTTGACGCGCCGCTCGAATTGCCTTTTCGAGCCCGTCCGGGGTGTGGGCGTAGTCGACGATCACGGCGAACGGTTGCCCGGCGACGACTGCTTCGAAGCGTCCCGGCACGGTCGGCGCACGGCGCAGACCGGTCGCGATCGTGGCGAGATCAATGCCGAGTGCGGAGCATGCCGTTGCTGCCGCGAGGCTGTTCATCACGTTGAACTCTCCGCCGATCGGCACCTCGATCTGCACGCCGCGCCACACGTAGCTGTGCTGCGTTGCCGACACGTTGACATCGCTGATGTCGGCGAGCCCGAATCCCTGGGTCGGGATCGCTCCGACATCCATCAACAGGCGTCCATGTGCATCGTCGATGTTGACGACTGCTCTGTCCGACAGGTCGCGCTCGAACAGCTTGGCCTTCGCCGCGAAGTAGCGCTCCTCGGTGCCGTGGAGATCGAGGTGATCACGGCCGAGGTTGGTGAACACGGCGATGTCGAAATGGCAGCCGACAACTCGCTGCAACTCCAAGGCATGCGAGGAGACCTCCATCACGACCGCGGTGACTCCGTCCTCGACGAACGAGGCAAGGTGAGACTGCAGGTCTGGAGATTCCGGTGTGGTGTGAACACCGGTGAGCGTTCCGATCGAACCGGTCGATCGGCCGGCGGCCGTCAGGATCGAGGCGATCAAACCGGTCGTCGTCGTCTTGCCGTTCGTGCCGGTGACCCCGACCAAGGTCAAGGCTCGGCCCGGGTGCCCGAAGAACGACGCGGCCAACAACCCCATCGTCCGCCGCGTGTCGGCAACGATGACCTGAGGGAGGGCGACATCGACACGGTGATCGACGAGTAGGGCGCGCGCACCCGTGGCGCGGGCAGCCGCAGCGAAGACGTGCCCGTCTGACCGCGTTCCGCGGAGGCAGCAGAACAGCGAACCGTCGGTCACCTGTCGTGAATCGAAGTCGACGGACGTGATCATTGCGTCGTCGCCGATGATCTCGACCCGGTCAAGCCTGGCCTGCTCGACGACCTCGCGAAGCATGCGAGACATCCGCTCACCCTGCGCTGTTCTGGCAGCCGTTGTCGTTCGCTGTGGGGCTGACGCGCAGCTCGTGCATGGCGATCGTCGCCAACTTGGAGAACAACGGCCCCGCCGCTTTGCCACCGAGGCGGTCCTGGTTCGACGGGTCGGGACGATCGATCGACACCAGGATCGTGACCTGCGGGTTGTCGGCTGGGAAGAAGCCGACGAAGGTCGAGTAGTACTGCTTGGATCCGTCGGCGCCCTGGTAGGCGGTGTTGGTGGGGTCGGCAGTCGGGTTCACTGTTGTCGTGGTCGTCGGTGCCGCGGTGGTCGACGGGGTCGTGCTCGTGCCCGCCGTCGTACTGGGTTTCAGCAAGGCGGTACCGGTCTTGCCGGCTACCGACATGCCGGGAACCTTGGCGTAGACCGCCGTGCCGTAGCACACGACATCTTTCATCATCGAGGTCATCGTCGTGGCAGTCTGCGGCGTGACGACTTCGTGGGTTGGCGAGGGGGGCGCGTCATGGGTCTTCCCGTTGGCATCGATCGTCGACAACACGAGACGCGGGGCGACATACATACCGCCGTTGGCGATGGTGTTGACGCCGGCGATCAGCTGCAGCGAGGTCGCTGCGTAGCCATACCCATACCTCGGGGTCACCTTCTCGGTGGCCTGCCAGTCGGCAGCGGGCTTCATGATCCCCGAGCTCTCGTCGGGAAGCCCGAGACCTGTCGTCGATCCGAAGCCGAACTCGTGAAGGTAGTTACCGAACTTCAAGGTGCCAAGTCCCTCGGTCATCAACACCGTTCCGATGTTTGATGAGTGGACGATGATGTCACGCAGGCTCATCTGCTGGTCGTTGTGGGGCTCCGCATCGCGGATGGTGAACTTCCACTGTCCGTCACTCTTGTTCAGTGGCCTGTAGACCAGGAAGCCCGGAACCGTGATCGTCGTGTCGGGATTGGCGAGCCCCTCGTTGACAGCAGCCGAGATGCTGAACACCTTGGCCACCGAACCAGGCTCGTGGGGTTCGGTCGCGGCGAGGTCGGCGGAAGTCACCTGCGGTACCCCATTGGCGTCCTGTCGAACGTTGGCGATCGCGTAGATGTCTCCGCTCCTCGAGCCCATCACGATTGCGGTTCCGCCATACGCCGAGAGCGCCGCGACGCGTTGTAACAACGCTTGCTCGACTTGGTACTGCAGACCGCGGTCGAGCGTCGTGACGACATCGGATCCCGGGACCGGGGCCACCGTCTCGTCGCCGCCGGCGATCGATCGGAACTGACGGTCGTGCTCTTGTTGCTGCACGCCATTGACGCCGCGCAAGATGTCGCCGTACTCCTTCTCCAGACCAGCGGTGCCCTGCAGATCGGGGTCGGTGCGCCCGACCACGCTGCGCCCGACGTCGCCGGCGGGCAGGATTCGCAGGTCTTCGCTGATCGACGAGACGCCGGCCAGGCGCAAGTTGACGACCGTTCCCGCCAGGGTCGGATCGATCTGCCGGTCGACGTACTCGAACGAGCTCTTCTTGGCGGTGAACGCCTCGATCAACGATTGCTGCTTCGCCGCCGGCAGCTGGAGCAGCGCCGTCAACGTGCGAACGGTACCGACCGGGTCGAGCACCAGCTTGGGGTTGGCGATGATCGTGCGCGCCGGCACCGACAGGGCAAGTTCCGCGCCTTCGCGGTCGTAGATCGTGCCGCGGTGCGCCTTGAGAACTTGTTCCGTCGTGCGCTGCGACTTGCCCGCCAAGCGCAAGCCACCGGCCTGGACCGTCTGCAGCACCGTGACCCTGGCAAAAACCGCCAGGAACAGGACAGCTGCGATCACGAAGACAGCGACGAGACGGCAAGAGGATTGTCCCGCCTTGTAGGTACGGACGTGCCGCGACGACACGGCCCGCTTTCGAAACGCTTGAACGTTGCGCTTTTGCTTGACCTGGGCGCGCCGCCGGGGACGTGCCGGTGCAGGTTTACGATGCTCGACAGGTGACCGGCGATCATGCTTCGCCGCCCGAGGCTGAGGTGGTCGCGGTCCTTGGCTGTGTCGCTCCGGTGCCCGACGTCTGCCCGTCGACGGCTCCGGGGCGGGTCGGCGCGTCGGCTCGACCGGGCGTCGGCCCGACTGCGGTGAGTTGGCGCCGGCCCGACTTCGATGGTGGCTCCTCGAGCGAGCCGAATGGTTCACGTCCCTCATGTCTTGCGCCTACCCGCCTGCAATCGACTTGACGATCTTGAATTCCTCGAACAGTGGATCGCTTGCCGCACTACCGGGGTCGAACACCCCGCCCGCGCTCTGCTGCACTTCGGCGACGACAGCTGGGTCGATCGCCACGAACTCGGTCTTCGACGCCGCACGCATGCCCAGTGCTGCCCCGCTCGTCGCCAGCCGCTGAGGCGAACGCAGTTCTGCACGCTGCTCTCGAAGATCGTTGAAGTCACTGCGTGCCGCACGAATCTGGCGATCGACTTGGTCGAGCTCGACCTGCCGGCGAGCCAACTGCGTCTGGAAGGCTGCTGCGCCGAGCATCAAGCAGGAGACGAAGAATGCGGCCACCGTCACGAGACGGGCGGTCCGCCTCCGCCGCGGGACGACCGTGAGCTGAGTACGGGGGGCAGGACTGAGCCCGACGGTCGTGCGAATCATCGGCCGAGCCCTGAGGCCGCCGTCCGAGTGGGCGCGAACGCGTACGTTCGGCTGCCGCTCGGATCGCAGGACCGTTGACACCGATCAACCCACCATGCCGCGCCGAGGCGTGTCGGTGACCCGCTCGACTACCCGCAGACGCGCGCTGGAAGCGCGCCGGTTCTCGGTTTGCTCGGTCGGGCTCGGGGTGCGCGGAATGCCGCGGACGATCCGAACGGTCTGCACGGCATCGCACACGCACGGCAGTTCTGGGGGGCACTCACACCCGCCGGTGACCGCAAGACGCATGCGCTCCTTGACGATCCGGTCTTCCCCGGAGTGGTACGAGATGACGGCGACACGCCCGCCGACATCGGTGCTGGCGATCGCGCTGTCGATTGCTGGGGCCAGGGAATCGAGCTCTCCGTTGACCTCGATGCGAATCGCCTGGAAGGTGCGCTTGGCCGGGTGCCCACCGGTGCGCCGGGCCGCCGCAGGGATGGCCGCAACGACCACGGCGGCAAGCTCAGTCGTGGTCTCGATCGGGCGCGCTGCCTCGATCGCCTTGGCAATGCGGCGGGCGAAGCGCTCGTCGCCGTACTGCTGCAGCACGCGCGCCAGCAGATCGACCGGGTAGCCATTGACCACATCCGCGGCCGACCATGTCTGGCCGCGATCCATTCGCATGTCCAGATCGGCCTCGTGGCGGTACGAGAAACCGCGGTCCGCCTGGTCGAGTTGCGGCGAACTGACGCCGAGATCGAAGAGCGCCCCGGAGAGGCTGGGTACTGAGAAGGCTTCCATGGCATCGTTCAGGCGGTCGAATCGACATTGATGGACCATCAGTCGGTCTCCGAAGCGGGCCAGGCGCTGGCGAGCAGCTGCGAGAGCAACTTCGTCTCGATCGAGCCCCAGGATCCGCAGCCGTTCGTAGCTCTCGAGCAGCCGTTCGGCGTGGCCTCCACCACCAAGGGTCGCATCCAGCACCACACCGCCTGGCACTGGCTCGAACACCTTGGTGATCTCCTCGACCATCACCGGAAAGTGGTGGAACGGCTCGGTCATCGGAGACCATCTCGATCTCGTTCGCTCATCTGCAGCCCCCCGGCTCGCGAATGTCGCCGGGATTTCTCCCCGGTCGTACGAGACGGAAGCGGGCGGAGTAGGGGCTGTCCATCTTGCGGTCCGGAGGACTGCAGATGAGCGAGCGGATCTGATGATCCGTTTCGTCGGTCAATTCGTTGCCCGGCTCCTTTCATGAGGTTTTTGGTCGTTGAGTTTCGGGGATTCGCTGAAGATCGATTGGCGCGTGTCATCTCGGTCGTTCACGCCTGGACTCCGGCGATGTCGTCGGTGCCTTCTGCCTCGATGCGGGCATACCGGTCGGGGGACCAGAGTTCGAGGCGGGTGAGGTTGCCGGCAACCACGACCTGGCTGTCGAGCGCCAGCCCGGCATAGGCGCGCAGCTTCTCATCGACGTTGACCCGGCCCTGCCTGTCGACCGAGGCCAGGATCGCGCTGGCGGCGAGTGCTCGTTGGTGGTTGAGGGCGAGCTCGCCGCGCTCGACCTTGGCGATCAACTCCCGACCGAACTGCTCGAACGCCTCGGATGGGATCACGTCGACGCACATGTCGGTGCCTTTGACCAGGTAGCAGTGCTCGCCGAGGTGGGTGCGATAGGTCGCGGGCAGGGCCACTCGGCCTTTGTCGTCGAGCTGGCGCTCATGCGCCCCAACGAACATCACTCGCGCCTCACCACCTTCCAGCTGGTCGACCTGCCTCGACGCGGGAGATTGGTACAGACGCCCAGCCTCCCCACAGGTCCCCATTATGTATCCCAGAAACCTCCAATGTCAACCATTTCTCCCCATTTCCACCCACAGCGACCCAATTTGCTGCCGAATCGAGGACTCAGACAGACAGCGCCGACGATCTGGGCGCCAAGCGAGTGCATTTGCCCTGGCCAGAGAAATCCCTGGCACCCGGATCGCTCGCCCGGCTCAGACGAGGGTCAGCGTGGCGATCAGTTGTGAGACGATCGCCTCGGCCGGCACCTCGCAGGTCGCAGCCAGTGACGTGAGGACTTCCGCAGGAGGGGCGCCCGCAGCCAGCGCAGCAACAACATCCGGTCGCCAGCGGAGATGGACCATGGTTTGGAACCGCGCCGCGAGCCGGGTGCGGCGCTGCGAGATTCCGACCAGCTTGGCGTCACCAACCAGTACTTCGCCCGGACCCACGCCGGCAAAGCAGATGTCGTCGGACCAACGCGTGCGCTGCATCCGACCGAGGTGCACCGCGGCCAGCGGGGCGAACGGGGCGAGCGCGGCACGCCACACGTCGCCGACCCACCATGTCGCCCGGCCGATGTCGTCATGCCAGAGGACGTCATAGGAGGGGATCTCGAGATCGAGCCACACATGCTCGCCCGGCCACAGCAGCACGCCGCCACCACCTGACCGGCGCCGAACCACGTCGATCCCCCACCGTGCTGCCGCGTCAGCGTCGATCGATTCACTCGATTGCGATGACCCGAGGACGAGTGTTGGCGACCGAACTTGCACGAAGGTCGCCGATCGTTGGTTGCCGAGCGGCCGGGCGTGGAACGCGCCGACGTCGGCGTCGGCCACGTGCTCGATTCGCCAGGAGGGCATGGTCAACTGGCGAGTGCGAGGTACGGCTTCCAGGCCTCCGGGACCCGATGGACGGACACCGTGATCCAGGCCAGTCCCTTGGGCACACGCGCCGGTCGGGCGAGCCGCATACCGGCCTCGTCAGGCGTGCGGTCGCGCTTACGCAGATTGCACGGGCGGCACGCCGCGGCGACGTTCTCCCAGATGTGCTCGCCACCACGAGACCGGGGCAGGATGTGGTCGATCGAGTCGGCCATCTGACCGCAGTACTGGCAAGAATGCTCGTCGCGAACGAACACGGCGCGGCGCGACATCGAGGTACGCCGGTGGTACGGAACCTTGACGATGTAGCGAAGACGGATCACGACGGGATTCGGCACGCTGAGCGTTGCGGCGTGAAGGTGGGTGCCGTCGTCTTCGATGATGTCGGCCTTGTCGGCGAGCACGAGGCACGCGGCACGGCGTGACGGCACGACGGAGAGCGGCTCGTACGTTGCGTTCAACACCAGCGCGCTCCTCATGGCGTGAGACCCTACCGACGCCTGCCGTCGGGCGCGAGCGAATTCCGGCTCGCAGCCTTGGGTATCAAGAAGCCACTGTGCGGTGGAGCTTGCACCATGAGAGGTAGTTCAGCACATCGACAGCTTCGATGCGATGGTCGGCGGACCCGTATTGGGTCACGAGTCGAAAGCGGACGTAGTCGCCGGGCGGTACCGGGATGAACGGGCGACGTGCCCACCACCGCCGCGGCACGCCTACTCGATACTGACGCCACGCCGTGATCCACAACGACGGCCGGCCGGCGACAGCTGCCGCGCAGCGCGCCACGACCCATGGCGTCAACGAGCATCCGTCGCTTTCGGATCCGTCGCCTTCGGCTCCTTCGGCAGACCCAGGACCATCTCGCCGATGATGTTGCGCTGGATCTGCGAGGAACCTGCGTAGATCGTTCCGGCGCGGGCGTTGAGAAACGTGCCGACCCAGCTCCACGAGCTGTTCGGCGCGCCGGCGTCGTCGGTCTGGAACGCAGTCGAAGGGCGCCGCCCGCTCGGCGTCATTGCATGCGCACCGAGCAGATCGAGCGACAACTCGGTGACGATCTTGTGGTACTCGCTCCAGTACAGCTTGAACATCGCCCCGTCGGCACCTGGATGGTGGCCCTGCAGAAACTTTGTCAGCGTACGCATGCCGTTGTACCGCATGATCTGCACTTTCGAATAGCACCATGCCAGTCGCTGCCGAATGGACGGGTCGTTGATCTTGCCGGACTCCTTTGCCAGGACGAACAGGCGATCCAGCTCGGCCTGATAGCGGATGGGAACGGTCGCAGCCGATTCGCCACGCTCGTAGCCGAGCAGGGTCATGGCCACGGCCCAACCGTTGTTGACGCCACCGACGACTTCATCTTTTGGCGCGGTGGCATCGGTGTAGAAGATCTCGTTGAACTCGCTCTCGCCCGAGATCATCTTGATCGGTCGGACCTCGATGCCGGGCTGACGCATGTCGACGAGGATGAACGAGATGCCCTTGTGTCGTGGCGCGTCGGGGTCCGTGCGCACGAGGGTGAAGATGTGATCGGCGAGGTGTCCGGCCGACGTCCAGATCTTCTGGCCGTTGAGCACCCATTGGTCACCATCGAGCTCGCCGCGCAACCCGAGGTTGGAGAGGTCGCTGCCGGCATTCGGCTCGGAGTACCCCTGACACCAGGTGTCGGCACCCGACAGGATCCGCGGCAGGTAGTGGTTCTTCTGCTCCTCGGTGCCCCATTGCAGCAGCGTGTTGCCGAGCATCTGGATGCCGAAGACATCGTTGGGGCCTCCGGTGGGCACGCCGGCCTTGGCGAACTCTTCGGCGATGATCACCTGTTCGAGGGCAGAGAGCCCGGCGCCGCCGTACTCGATCGGCCAACCCGGCGCCAGATAGCCGGCGCCGTACAGCGTCTTGCGCCACTCGGTGACGAAGGCGGTGAGCTCGTCGCCCTCGAGGGCGCCGATGCCTGCCCACTTGGCCGGGAGCTTCTCCGCCAGGAGGGCCTGAACCTTCTCGCGATAGGCCTCGGCATCGGCGGAGTACGTGGGGCGCATCGCCCTAGGTTACCCGCCGGTAGGGCGACGCCATGAACCGGCCCCTACGGCGAGGAACTCGTCGATGATCAGCAGAGTCACGAGTGCGAGCGTCGGGCGAGCGCCGCTGCCCCGATCAGAGGAGCCCGCGGCCCCAACGTTGCCGGCATGACCTGGAACCCGCTGGTGAATGGCAACCTGGCTCGCTTGTCGAGCTCGTCCTGGGCGGCCCGGAAGAACGGCTCGCCGAACCCGAGAGCAACAGAGCCACCGATGATTGCCGTCTTCAAGTCGCACACCGCGCCCACCGAGGCCAGGGCTCGGCCGACCATCACACCGGTACGTTCGACGATCGCGGCCGGAGCGCGCTGCGGCGGCCGGCCGGTCTCGGCCTCGATTGCTCGACCGCCGCAATAGGTCTCCAGGCATCCTCTCCCACCGCAGATGCAGGGTCGACCGTCGGGCTCGACGACGACGTGGCCGATGTAGCCGGCATTGCCGACCCTGCCTTGCAGCAGGTTCCCGCCGCTGACGACACCACCGCCGACCCCCGTGCCCATCACGACACCGATGAAGTCACGGATCCCCACCGCTCCCCCGCACCACGCCTCGGCCAACGCCAGGGCGCGGGCGTCGGTGTCGACGTAGACCGGCAGTTGGAGCAGCTCCTCCAGCTCGGCTGCCAGGGGAAAGTGGCTCCAACTGGGGACGTACAGCGGCGATACGGTTCGCGTCGCTGGATCGATCGGACCTCCGCACCCGACGCCGACGGCGATGAACTCGGCCGGGGCTGCAGCAACGACTCGCTGGATCAGCCGCGACAGCGTCGGCCAGACATCGCGTGGCGGCGTCAGCAGCCGGTCGCGCACGAGGATCTCACCTGACTCGTCGACCACACCGGCCGCGAGCTTCGTGCCACCTACATCGACGGCCAGATAGCAACGTGTCACGCCGCCAGACGGTAGCTCCCCGCCATTGCATTCTGCCGTGCGCCGTCTACCCTTCCATGCGTGACGGCGATCCAGACAGCACCGACCCGGACCTTCGCATCGCTCTTTGATGCGATCACGAGCAACATCGCTCGTGTGGTGCAGGGGAAGAAAGACGCAATCGATCTCGCGGTTTCCTGCCTCCTCGCCGAGGGACATCTACTCATCGAAGACGTACCGGGCGTCGGTAAGACCAGCCTCGCCAAGGCGATGGCCGCGTCGGTGCACTGCAGTTGGAAGCGCGTCCAGTTCACACCCGATCTGCTGCCCGCCGACCTCGTCGGTGTCAGCATCTTCCAGCGAGCCAGCGAGTCGTTCGTGTTCCAACGCGGCCCGCTGTTCGCCAACATCGTGCTCGCCGACGAGATCAACCGAGCCTCACCGAAGACGCAGTCGGCGCTTCTCGAGGCGATGGAAGAGCGACAGGTCAGTGCCGACGGGTCCAGTCACATGCTGCCCGAGCCGTTCATGGTCATCGCCACTCAGAACCCCGTCGAACAGGAAGGCACCTATCGCCTTCCCGAAAGCCAACTCGACCGGTTCCTCATGCGCTTGTCGCTCGGCTATCCGGATCGCGCTGCCGAACTGGCGATCGTGCAGACCCACGGCAACAACACGGCGATGAGCCAGTTGCAGGCCGTTGTCACCGTCGATGAGGTCATGGCCCTGATCGAGGCGGTGCGCACCGTGCACCTTGCGCCAGCGCTGCAGGGCTACATGGTCGACCTGGCCGAGGCGAGCCGCCGTCATCCGGCGTTGCTGCTCGGCCTGTCGCCGCGAGCCACGCTGCAGTTGTCACGCGCAACGCGAGCACGCGCCGCGAGCCAGGGACGCGAGTACGGCACACCTGACGACGTCAAGGCGGTCGCCGAGCCGGTGCTCTCCCACCGGCTCATGCTGCGCCCCGACGCCATGTCTCGCGGCGTCACGGGCATCTCCGTCATCCGCGAAGTCGTCAGCTCCGTACCCGTCCCCGCCGGTCGATAAATGATCACCCGGCACGGCTGGACAGCAATCATTGCTGCCGCCGCCTGCTTCGCGATCGGCCGAGTCTTCGGCCTCATCGAGTTGTACGTCATCGGCGTCGGGATCGTCATCGCGCTGCTCGTTGCCGTGATCTCGGTCCAGCATCGCCTTCCTCCGTTGAACGTCAGACGCATCGTCAGCCCGGCCATGGTGTCGGTGGGCGAGGCAGCGCGAGTCGACATCCAACTTGCCAACCTCGGGCGTCAGCCGTCGCCATACCTGCAACTCTGGGAGCCCGTCGGCAACAACGGCGGGGCGCCGATGCAGCTGGCCAAGCTCGGCCCCGGACAGACAGCCGGTGCTGCATATCGGGTTCCGACGGCTCGCCGTGGGCTCGTTCGCATCGGGCCGTTGCGCGCCCTTCGTCGCGACGTACTCGGTCTCTCGCAGCGCACGACGACTCTGGCCGGTACCGACGAGGTGCTCGTCGTCCCGCACACGATCACCTTGCCGTTCCCATCGGTGGGGTCGTCGGGTCGACTCGGTCAGCACCTGCGAATGAAGTCGTGGGGACAGACCGGCAGCGAGTTCCATTCGCTGCGCGAGTACGTGCCGGGCGACGACATTCGCCGCATCAACTGGAAGGCGTCGGCCCGCTCCACGTCGTTGATCGTGCGCGAGACGGCGCTCGAAGGCATCCGCCGCTGCACCGTCGTGCTCGATACCACCGAGTCCGAGTATGCGGGAAGCTCGTTCGAGCAAGCGGTGATCGCCGCTGCAAGCATCATTGCCAGTTCGAGCCACGCCGGCGTCAACACTCGCTTTGCCACCAGCGAGATCGATCTGCGCGGCCCCGACGTCGCCGCCAACACGCTGCGCTGGCTGGCCACTGTCGAGCCGACGATCGGGTCGGCCGAAGTCTCGTCGGTCAATGCCGGGATGATGGATGGCATGGGTCTGCTGGTCGTGGTGACCGGGTCGGCCTCCAGTGTTGCCGCAGCACAGGTTCGCGCCGCGGCCACGCAAGACGAGACGATGGTCGTGGTGTGCGCGACGGAGTACACCGCGAGCAGCCGATTCGTGGTCGACGCCACGTCGCTCGAGTCGATGATCGCGTCGTGGTCCGTACTGATCCTCGGCTCCGGCCAGGCGGTGCCGACGTGACGGCCGCGATGACTGCGCCGACCACGACGAGTCGCGAGATGGCTCGGGGCGTCGATGTTCATGGGCCGGCCACGGCAGCCCTCACGCTGCTGACGATCGTCACTGCCATCAGCATGTGCCGGGTGTTCCCCGACTGGGCGTACCTGCGGCCGATGCTGGTGGTCTGCGTCGGCATCCACGCGACGATGTGCACGCTGCGGCTGCTGAAGGCACCGGCCTGGCTGGCGCTGCCGGTGGGGTTGTCGGCGGTTGCGATTCTCCTGGGACTGATCTACTTCCGCGACTCGACAAGTTTCGGTTTTCCGACGGGCGCAACCATCGAACAGTTCCGAACCAGCATGCGCCTCGTGTGGCGCCAGTTCCCGCACGCCGTCTCCCCCGTACCCAGCGAGGGAAGCTTCGCGATCGCCGCGACTACCGCACTGGCTCTGTGCGCCTGGCTCGCCGATTCATTTGCGTTCCGCGCCTACGGACGCGCCGAGGCCGTCGTACCGGCCGGTGTCGTCTTCGTCTTCACCTCGGCGCTCGGTGTGGATCGCAACCGGGTTTTCGTCGCCGCGTTGTGGATCGGTGCGGCGATCCTCACCATCGCTGCCTTGCGCATGGCCCACTCACGCGACGACTCGGCTTGGATGGGCAAGCGACGGCAGTCGCTGTGGTCGGCGCTCCCCGCGGCAATCGTCTGCGCGCTCTTCGCCACCACGGGCGCCGCCGCGGTCGCCCCCAACCTGCCGGGCGCCGGGCAGAAGGCATTGCTCGACACGCGCAATCGCGACGGCGACGTCACCGAAGTGGTCAGCCCGCTCGTCGACATCCGTTCGCGAATCGTCAACAAGGGCAACCTCGAGTTGTTCACCGTCAGCAGCGCGACTCCGAGGTACCTCGCCTTGACCTCACTCGGCTCGTTCAATGGCACCGTGTGGTCAACGTTGGGCGAAGACGTTCGGTCGGCCGATGGACCGCTCGGCAGCGTCCCCGTCGCCGGCGAGACCATCTCGGAGGAGATCACGGTCTCCAGGCTCGGCGGCCAGCTCGCGCCGGCGGCGCGCACCGCCACCGCCGCCGCCTGGCAGGGTGATCGCAACTTGCTGTATGGCGACGAGTCCGGGGCGTTGTACGTCGATGGCGGTTTGCAGCCCGGATACAAGTACCACGTCACCTCGGTCGACAACTTTCCCTCCTCCGATCAGTTGCGGGCGGCCACGGTCGCGGGCGCGAACCCGGTCTACTACGAGTTGCCGAAGAGCCTGCCGCAAGAGATCCGTGACCTGGCCAACGAAGTCGTCGCCGGGGCGACCACTCCGTACGACCAGGCCATCGCCCTGCAGAACTGGTTCCGCACACAGTTCAAGTACTCGACCACCGTGCAGCGCGGCCACAGCAACGATGCGATGATCAACTTCTTGAGCATTCGCACGGGCTACTGCGAGCAGTTCTCTGGCACGTTTGCGGCAATGGCTCGAGTCATCGGGCTACCCACCCGAGTGATGGTCGGCTTCACCCAGGGCAACCTGGGCGCCGACGGTCTGTACCACGTCGCCGGCCGGCACGCTCATGCCTGGGACGAGGTCTGGTTCGACGGCTACGGCTGGGTGTTGTTCGACCCCACGCCGGGACGCGGTGCGCCCGGCGCCGAGGGATACACCGGCGTTGCCCCGAATCAAGACAACAGCAACGGCACTCCCGGCGGTACACCCCAAGCGAACACTCCGATTGTCTCCGTGCCCCTGCCCTCGATTCCGCGCCAGCGCCCCGACGGTGGCCAGACACAACCGACCACGCCGCGCAACCCAGTGCTGAAGCAACCGAGCAACGACGGTTCGAGCAACGGCTGGATCGTCGCAGGCATCCTGCTGGCGATCATCGCCTGGGTCGTCGCCATGCCACGGGTGATGAACCGCTGGTCGCGGCATCGTGCCAAGAGCGCAGTCGACCGGGTGACCTCGGCGTGGGCCGCAGCGGTTCGATCCCTCGCGATGGCCGGCGCTCCCCGCATGGCCGGCTTGACCCCACTCGAATACGCGAGGTCTGTCGACTTCGGTAAAGCAGAGGCGATCGAGATCGCCCGGCTGGTGACGCGCGCCGTCTACTCGCCTCGCGGCGTCGACGACGGTGCCGCCGAACGCAGCGAGCTACTTCGTGGAGAGGTCGACGCGGCGTGTCGGGCGCGGATGAGTCCCATCACCAGACTGCTCGACCATCTCGACCCTCGGTCCGCCCTCGGGCGGCTCACCGGCTGACTAGCGGTCGGGAGAGATCACTCGCCGCGACTGCCTGCGGAACCACCGAGGCGGCTGCGAACGCTGTCGCTGAGATGGTTGAGACCTGCTTCGCCAATCGCGGCGACGTGTCGCTCGGCGACCACGAGCGCGACGACACTGGCGACAAACGTGACGAACGAGAGGTACGGGCTGACGGCGAGGAGCACGATCGTGAAGACCAGACCCAGCACCGTGGCGATCGAGCTGATGATCACTGCCCGGCGCGACCCGACCTGACGAGGTTTGATGTCGCGACCGAAACTCGGGTCGCGTTGGAGCTGCTCTTCGATCTGCCGGAGAATGCGTTGTTCGTCCTCTGAGAGCGGCATGGCGAGCTCCTGACCGATTGCCTTCCGACATCTTCCCACGATTCGCCGCCGGAGACAACGCAGGATGCGTAGCAATTACGCGTGGGTCGGCTCGTCGGGCCCCCACTGCTGGGCTCCGCGGTGCACCAAACGAAGCCCGCGCTCGCCAACAGCGCTGGCCGGGCCGATCGCGGCGGTGCCAAATCGCTTCCGTATCGCGTCGATCGTCTCCTCGGCCAACTGCCATTGGTGGTGGTCGTCGAGGCGATCCTCGAGCAGGTCATCGAGGCTCAACTGCTGGGATTGGGTGGTGAAGTTGCTCGCGCTGACCCCGAGCAGCCGGACTCCGGGCGATGGATCAATCGCAACGAGCAAGGGCTCGACGGCCGCCACGATCGCATGCGATGTCGAGGTTGCTCCGGCGACCGTGACGGATCTGGTGATCGTCTCGAACCCGGCGAACCTGACCTTCAGGGTCAACGTGCGCGCCGCCACGCCGTGGCCCCTGAGCCGCGCCGCGACCGCGTCGGAGAGTCGCACCAGCTCGCGGAGCAACTCGGCGTGATCGTGCCGATCGGTGGCGAACGTCTCTTCGTGGCCGACGGATTTCATCTCCCGGTCGACCTCGACCGGTCGATCGTCGAGTCCCCAGGCCAGGCGATACAGGTGTCGTCCGTGAGCAGCACCTACGGAGCTGATCAGCGTCGGTTCGTCGAGCTCGGCGAGATCGGCGACGGTTCGCACGCCGAGGCGTTGCAGACGCTGCAGGGTCGCCGGCCCCACGCCCCACAAGGCTTGCACCGGCAACGGGTGCAGGAAGAGCAGCTCGTTCTCGGGCAGCACCTCGACGACTCCCTGGCCGTCGCGGACACCCTCGGCGGTCGCGATCGGCTTGGCGGCGACGGATGCCAGCTTGGCGAGGAACTTGTTGGGAGCGACGCCGACCGAGCACCGCAGCTGCAATTCCTCCCACACGCGATCGCGGATGCGATGGGCGATGGTGGTGCCGGGGCCGTGCAGGCGGAGGCCACCGGACACGTCGAGAAACGCTTCATCGAGC
Source organism: Ilumatobacteraceae bacterium (assembly GCA_025358075.1). GTDB lineage: Bacteria > Actinomycetota > Acidimicrobiia > Acidimicrobiales > Ilumatobacteraceae > JAENVT01. The sequence continues at coordinate 5,791 of JANYKU010000001.1, read as the reverse complement.
GACAGCGGTTCGACCAGTGGGGTGAACGTCGTGAAGATCTCGTGCACGTCGGCACTGACCGTCGCGTACAGGGCGTGATCGCCTGGCAGGAACACGGCATGAGGGCACAGCCGTCGGGCCGTGGTGCTGGGCATCGCCGAGCGCACGCCATAGCGCCGTGCTTCGTACGAGGCTGCGGCGATCACCCCGCGCGAACCAGTTCCGCCGACGACGACCGGTTGGCCGGAGAGATCGGGGCGCCGACGGAGCTCGACGCTGACATAGAAGGCGTCCATGTCGACGTGCAGGATCACTCGATGATCGCTGACCCGATGATCCGTCACGCAATCCGCTCGACACGCGAAGTTGAGCGGTCAGTGCCGATCACCCGGAAGTGGAACGAGCCGCCGACACCGAGCGAGCCGCTCAACCAATCGCCGACGGGCACGTGCACCCACTCGGGGCTGCTGGCCAACAATGCCAGCGCCTCCGACCCGGCGACCTGGCGCACGTCCTCGACGACCCCATCCGGATCGGCCACCACGATGTCGCCAACGACATCGGCGGTCTCCCACGCCTCGACCCGCAATCGCCATCCCAATTGTGGCGCCTCGACGATCACCGAATAGCGAAGGTCTGCCCACCCGGCCACGGTGAGCCCGGTCTCCTCGAAGACTTCGCGAGCCAAGCCCTCACGGATCGATTCGCCACGGTCGATCACTCCGCCCGGCGGTGTCCACTCCACGGTGCGGTCCCGTCGTCGGTTGCCGACCAGCACCAGGCCGTCGAGATCGATGCCGCCAACTCGAGGGATCAGCGCGCCTCCGACAACCCAGTTCCTCATCAGCCGCCCTTCCGACGACGTCGGCGACGGCCGCCGAAGTCGGCCACCCACAGCTTGAGCACCAGCACCAGCGCCTCACCGATGATTCCGCCCGACATCTTCGAGATTCCTTCGGTGCGATCGCGGAAGGTGATCGGGAACTCGACGACCTTGCCGCCGATCCGCACCAGCCGGTAGGTCATCTCCACCTGGAACCCGTACCCCTCGGCGGCGACGGTCTCGAACTCCATACGCTCCAGGGCCTCGGAGCGGTAGGCGCGATAGCCGGCGGTGGCATCGTTGATCGCCAGGCCGAGCACCCCAGCGGCGTACCGGTTTCCCCACCGCGACAGCGCTCGGCGCTTGCGTGGCCAGTTCTCGGTGAGACCGCCGGGCACGTACCGGCTGCCGATGGCCAGGTCGGCTCCGTGCTCGACGATGGAGACCAGCGCCGGCAGAACCGCAGGATCATGAGATAGGTCGGCATCCATCTGGATGCAGATCTCGGCACCTCGATCGATCGCAGCGCGCAGCCCGGCACGGTACGCCGCACCGAGCCCGGCCTTGCCCGAGCGGTGGATGACGTCGATCTGGCCGAGCTCGCCATCGAGCGCTTCGGCGATCGCAGCAGTGCCGTCGGGACTGGCATCATCGACGATCAGCAGGCTCGCGGTCGGCACCGACCGCCGCACTTCGCGGCACAGCCGTTCGATGTTGCCGGCTTCGTTGTACGTCGGGACGACCACAGTGACACGCACGGCCGCTGAGCCTACGGGGTCGACGAGCCGGCCACGTTGGCATGCGCAGCAGTTGGGCGGTCGAAGGCAGACACAACCTACGATGGGCTGGTGGCCGACGCCGAGGATCCCCTGTCTGCGTTGCCACCCCCCAAGGCACGTGTCGCTGCCTTCGTGGCGATCCTCGTGGGAGGCTTGGCCGGCGGGCTGATCGGCTACACCCTGGTGAAGCTGCAGTGCCACGGCACGTGCTCGGCGCAACGCGGGATGGGCGCACTGTTCGGTGCAATCATTGCCGCCCTCGGCATGAGCGTTGTCGCCGTGCTCGTGCTGCGAGCCCTCGGTGAATGGAAGGAAGTCGAACGCCGAGAGAAGAACAAGTCGGCATCGTGACCGATCTCGCGACTCAGTTGGGTGAGCTCGCCGCCAGGCTTGCTGTGGCAGCAGGCAAGCTCGTCGTCGAGGGACGCAAGAACGGCATCACCTCGTCGTCGACGAAGTCGTCGGATACCGACGTCGTCACCGAGTTCGATCGCGCCTCCGAGCGGATGATCGTCGAAGGCCTGCGTGCCGAGCGCCCGGATGATGCCCTGGTCGGCGAGGAGGGCACCGATTCCGCCGGTGCCTCCGGCGTTCGCTGGCTGATCGATCCGATCGACGGCACCACCAACTTCTTGTACGACCTGCCCGGCTATGCCGTATCGATCGCGGCACTGGTCGATGATGGGCCCTTGGTCGGCGCGGTCTATGTGCCCAGCTCCGGTGAACTGTTCACAGCAATCCGCGGCAGGGGCGCACTGTTGGACGGCGTACCGATTCACTGCGGCACGACGGCCAAACTCGAGCACGCCCTGGTTGCCACCGGCTTTTCGTATCTCGTCGATCGGCGGCGCGACCAAGGCCAGCGCTTCGCCGAGCTCATTCCGAAGATCCGCGACATCCGCCGGTTCGGTGCGGCGTCAACCGATCTCTGTCACGTCGCCGCCGGTCGGCTCGATGTGTACTACGAACAGTGGCTCGGCCCGTGGGATTGGGCTGCAGGTGAGTTGATCGCCCGCGAGGCTGGGTGTCGCACTGGCCGCTTCGACGGTGGTCCGCTCGACCGCACCGAGGTGCTCGCCGCCAATCCGGCACTGTTCGAACAGATGGTCGAGTTGTTAGCGGTCACCGAACCAGGTCACAACCCTGGCATCATGTGACCCGTGGGTACTCGCATCCTTTCCGTCGAAGACGACGAGCGCATCCGAACGGCGGTCAAGCTGGCTCTCGAGGACGAGGGCTGGACGGTCGACGAGGCCGGCAGTGGCGAAGAGGCGATCGGCCTGTTCCAACGCGCCCTGCCCGATGTCGTGCTGATCGACATCATGCTGCCTGGCATGGACGGGTTCGAGCTGTGCCGCACACTGCGACGCAACAGCGACGTGCCGATCGTGATGGTGACTGCCCGCAACGACACCCACGATGTGGTTGCCGGCCTCGAGGCCGGCGCCGATGACTACCTGACCAAGCCGTTTGCGCCAAAGGAGCTCTCGGCCCGGATCCGGGCGCTGCTGCGACGTGTCCGCCCGATCAGCCCATCGCATGCTCGGCTGGTGTTCGGCGACCTCGAGATCATTCCCGACGAGGGCAAAGTGCTGCGCTCGGGGGTGGAGTTGCATCTCACCAAGACCGAGTTCCGTTTGTTGTGCGAACTGGCCCAGAACCCCGGGCGAGTGTTCAGTCGCGAGAGCCTGCTCGACAAGGTGTGGGGCTACGACTACTTCGGTGACGGCAGGCTCGTCGACGTTCACGTCCGCCGCCTGCGCACCAAGGTCGAGGCCGACGCCGCCAACCCACGCCACGTCGTGACCGTCCGCGGCCTCGGGTATCGCCTTCAGTCGTGACCGTTACGACCGACAGCGTCGGCTCGGAGCCACGACGTGGCATCTTCCGGGGCCTCGTCAGTCTGGTGGCAAGCTGGCGCCCGGCACGCTTCGGGCTGCGCACCCGAATCATGTCGATGTTCATCATCGGCGCGTTGCTCCTGTCGACGTTCCTGGCCGCGGTGGCCTACTCGTTCACTCGCAGCAGCCTGCTCAACCAGCGCGAGCGCACCAGCACCGAACAGGCCTACCGCAATGCACGCGTCGCGCAGCGCGAGATCAGCACCGGCAACACCAGCGCCAACACGATCATCGATCGCCTCCAACAGGTCGGCGTCGCTCAGACGGCGATCAACATCGACGGTGCGTGGGCCTCGCCATCCGCCAAGTTCACATCCGACGTCATCCCCGCGTCGATGCAGACCAAGGTGATCCACGACCGGATTCCGGCCAAGATGATCATCCTCTTCGACAAGGTCCCGACGCTCGTGATCGGCATCCCACTCGAGTCGTCCGACGCCTCGTACTTCGAGTTCGCCGACCTCGCCGATGCCAACACGACCCTGCGCAACGTCGGTCTCAGCTTGTTGTTCGGCGGCATGATCACGACGTTGGCCGGCGCCGTCACCGGAATGGTTGCCGCGAAGCGGGCGATCCGACCGCTCGGAGTCGCTGCGCAGGCCGCCAAGGCGATTGCCGGCGGGCGGCTCGACACGCGATTGGAAGACACCGACGACCACGACTTGCAGCTGCTGTCGACGGCCTTCAACGACATGGCCGAAGCACTGCAGAACCGGGTCGAACGCGACGCCAGGTTCGCCAGCGACGTCAGTCACGAGCTGCGATCGCCGTTGATGACGCTGGCCGCCAGTGTCGAGGTCATGCAGGCCCGGCGCGACGACATGCCCGAGCGTGCCCAGGCCGCGCTCGACCTCTTGGTCGCCGATGTGGCCAGGTTCCAGGGCCTCGTCGAGGACCTGCTGGAGATCTCCCGATTCGATGCCGGAGCGATTCGTCTGCACCTCGAAGACCTGCTCGTGGCCGAGTTCGTTCGTCAGGCCGTCGCCGTCAGCAGCATGCCCAGCACCAAGGTCACCGTGACCGAGCGGGCAGAAGGCTTGATCATGCGCGGCGATCGTCGCCGATTGGCGCGAGTGGTGGCCAACCTCATCGACAACGCTCGCGTCCACGGCGGGGGCGGGCCGGAGATCATCGTCAGTGAGTCCGAGGGCGAGGGTGAGCCACTCGCCCATGCGTGGATCGTCGTCGAAGATCACGGACCGGGCATACCGCTGGAGGAACGCTCACTCGTGTTCGAACGCTTCGCCCGCGGCGCGGTTGCCGGTCGACGATCGAGTAGCGACGGCGCCGGCCTCGGGTTGGCGCTGGTCGACGAACACGTCCGCATGCATGGTGGCAGGGTGTGGGTCGAGGATCGATCCGATGGCGAACCTGGGGCACGTTTCGTGCTCGAGCTCCCAGCAGAGGAAGTCGCAATCGGATGAGCGGTCAGCATCGGTTGGTGGCGTTGATGATCGGCACGCTGGCGATCCTGCTCGCGGCATGCTCGATCAGCCCCGAGGGCTCACCGCGCGACATCGCTGCCCGCGACCGCGGCGACCTCAGCATCAGCTTCGATCCAGTTGCCGGCGCGGCAACGGGATCCGGGCGGATCTACCTGTTGTCTCCCGAGGTGCTCGGCCAGCCGCGAACGCTTCAATCCGTTGCCAGAGATGTCGGCGACACCCCGGTCGCCGCCATGGGTGCGCTGTTCGAGGGTCCCAACACCGTCGAGCTCCAGGCGATGCTGCGGTCGGCGCTTCCTCCCGGCACGCGCATGCTCGACGTCGGCCTCGACGGTGGGGTGCTCGTCGTCAACGTCACGAGCGATCTCCAGCAGCTCACCGGCGAGGCGCTGATCGACGGTGTGGCGCAGATCGTGCTGACGGCTTCGGACATCACCGGCGTGTCGGGAGTCGAGATCACCATCGACGGCATACGCCAGCAGTGGCCGGCGGGCAGTGGTGAGCTGCACAGCGAGGCGTTGACTCGCTACGACTTCCCCGGCCTGGTGCTGTCGTCGCAGCCGGCCTTCCCATCTGTTCCATCGCCCAGTCCTGCGGTGTCTGGCTGACCGGTCAGGAAAGCAGCAGCGTGCCGAGCCGGCGGGCGGCGACGCTCATGCCCACCGCGGCAATGGCCAGCAAGACCGCGATGTGACCGACGCTCGACAGGGTGAACACGCCGGCGTTGGCGGCCCTGACCAAGGCGACTCCGTGGTACAGGGGCGACAACTGAGCCACCCACGCCCACGATCCGTAACTACTCAACGGGAAGAACGTGCCCGAGAAGAGGAACATCGGCATGACCGCGGTCGGCACGAATTCGAA
>JANYKU010000180.1 GCA_025358075.1 Ilumatobacteraceae bacterium | reverse complement strand
CACGCCGACGGCCGCCGCGAGTCCCTCTTCTGACCTACCCCTGCCGGTGTGGAGTGTTCTGCGCCTACCCGGGTGCACCCAGCAACTCCACAGCAGCGGTGTGGAGTGTTCCACGCCCACCCGGGTGCACCCAGACAGTCCACACCGATTGGGATGCATACGGGAGGACCGGGATGGGTACAGGGTGCACATGGAAATCATTCGGCACGAAGATGGCTCACTGACCGTTCCCGTGGTGCCTTCGCGCCATTCGGGTGACGACGATCCCGAAGCGCCCGTCGAAGCCGGCCCGACAACGATGATCCTGCGGCCCGGCGAGGGCGGTTACAACGAGGCGCTCACCGAGTGGGACCTGGAGCAGAACCCGGACCGCGGCGTGGCGGTATCCACTGCGTCGGGTCGCGAAGAGGCCATGGCCGTCGTGCACGCGGTCGCCGAGGACCCGACTCACGTGGTCGAGGCGGTGGACGCACTCGAGGACCCCGAGGCGAGCGCCGAGGCGCTGCGCCACGTGCTCGTCGGCGGCACACCGTCGCTGCAGGCGTTCGCCGGAGAGGTGGCCGATGCAGAAGGCGGCGAGGACCTGCCTCACCACAAGGTGACCAAGATCATCGGCGAAGTGCTCGCCGTGATCGACCAACGTTCCGAATAGAGCCTCACACGAGTCTGCTACTTTCGGTAGCGCCGACCTCACAGGCTCAGCACCTGAAAGGGAGCCTGATGAGTGTCGTTGTGTCCAACCTGTCAGTCAAGGATGCGTCGGGCGGCTTGTCGTCGACCGAAGACCTCATCGCATGGGCATACGTCACCAATGGGGGCGGCGGCTCGTTGACTGTTGCGGTCGATTTCAAGATCGACGGGCAGAGCTACGGGGTCGCTCACGGACAGCTCGGCCTCACTCAGGCCGAGTGGTTCCAGATGCCGGTCGGTCGGCTGGCCGAAGGTACCCACGAACTCGATGTCGCCGTCGACATCGACGACGGCACGTACAATTCCTCGGTCGACTCCGGGAACACGTTCGTCGTTCCTGGTGCGGGTCAGGCTGCGGGCGGCGGCCACGTGCAAGCGCCAGGTGGTTTTGCCATCGTCGACGCTGGCGGAGACGTGCGCGTGCCGAACGTAGCGGTTCGTGAGGTGACGCGCGCAGGCGACCTCGACGACCTGGGTTGGGTCGCTCGGCAAGCAATCAACGAGACACTCCGAGAGGGGTTTCCCGCCTTCAAACTGGGCATCGAGTACGCCAACGCCTATGGGTGGACAATCGCACTCGGCCTCGATGGCGACATCGCAGGAATCCTTGGTCTCACGTCTGGTGCCGGCATCTACTTCGGACCGGATGACGCGATGGGTCTCTTCACGTCGATCGGCGCAGACCTCGGCTTCATCATCGGCGGGTCAATCGAGGTGGCGATGACGTTCGTCCAAGGCGGCCCCGACCGTCTCGCCGGCGAGTGCTTCGCAGCAGAGGCCGGCGGCGGCGAATTGATCGTGGCCAGCGGCTCGGTCCTGTGGGACATGCACGGTGACTTCCTCGGCTGGGCCGGTGAGGTCGGCGTTGGCTTCGGCTTGCCCATCAGCGTGTTCGCCAGCTACAGCACCACGAAGCTCTGGAAGTTCTGAGTCGCCAAGCGCCCGTCAGGCGACGCCGAGCTCGTCCATCATCTCCTGCCACGAACGCCGCACCCGTTCGGCGGACGCCCGATCACTCGACTGCTCGAGCGAATCGATCTGCAGTCGCCACAGCGAATCGGCGTAGCGATCGACCGACAGACCGCGCTCCGACATCCGAGTCGCGTCGTGCGGCATGCCGAGCTTCATGGCCGCCTCACCGGCAATCGTGCACGCCCGCACCATCTCGAGCCGAAGGGCGTCGCGATGGCCCACGACCCACTCGGCCGGACCTTCGTCGAGCAGCAGATCGCCGCGATAGATCTCGGCAGCACTGGAAGCCGCTTCAAAGGCTCGGCGATGGTCACCCTGCGCCATCGCCGCGGTTGCCGACGTGAGCGACGCTTGAAAGGAACGCACGTCGGAGAACGCGCCGGGTCGGAGCTCCAACTGATACGCGTCGCCCTGACGGGCGATGCCGGGAGCCGGGCGTGGTGGCATCACCTTGCGAAGCGACGAGACCGCAACTTGCAGACTGTGCAGGGCTGCCTCGGGTTCGACATCGGGCCACAGCGAGTCCATCAACACCTCGCGGTGCACCAGCCGGCCGGCGTGAAGCGCCAAGAGCCGTAGCACCGACAACGCCCGCGGCCGCACTGCAGACAGATCGATCGCCGTGTTGTCGATCACCAACTCCAGGGCATCGAAGCAGTAGACGCCGATCGAGGCGTCAGGACGCCGGCGAGCACTGGGCTGAGTGGGCTCGTCGCCGCGCAACCTGCGGACGAAGCCGACCAACGCGTCGGCGCCCAGCTCGGACAGCGCCGCTGCGGCACTGTCGAACGTGGGGATGGCATCCTCGGCGCGCAGCAAGCGACCGAGACCTTCGAACATCAGCGACAGCGAAGCGCCCCACGGATCGGAATCGCGTTCGCAGTCTTCGCGCGCAGCACGTGCCGCCTCGCAGCCGTCGGCTTGCGTTGTGAGCGCCAGCGAGGCGCGGGTCATGCGCGACACCCAACCAAGTCCACATCGCTCGACGACCGACGCGACCTTTTCGATGCGTGCGGGCTCCAGCGGATCGCCACGGCGATGCACCGCAACGAGCCCATCTGCCAGCACCAGACCGAACTCGGCAATCGCCGCTGAACGGCTGTCGGCATACGGATGACGAAGCACCGCTGAGAAGACCTCGCCGGCAGCCTCGGGCTGGTTGGCGACGAGCAGCGCCAGTCCTCGACCCAGAACGTCGCCGATGTCGTCCGGTCCGAAGCGATCGAGCGGACCTCCCCACGTCGACGCCAGCCGCTCGACATCGGCCGCAGGGGTTTGCGCGGCGCGGCGAAGTTCGCCGAGCCAACCCTTCGGTATCGGAGCACGCGGATCGGACCATCCCGCGAGCGCGGCTCGCTCTTCTTCGCATGTGCGCGCCACCGTGTCGATCGCCGCGCCCTCCGCGGCGCGGTCGTAGTCGCGCAAGGCCGCGCCGAATCGCCCGTTCACCGTGCGTTCTCGCGCCCTGGCGAGCAGGAGGTAGGGATCGTTCTCGACGATCGGAGCCGGCACGAGTTCGATCCAGCCGTCGCCGGCAACCGGGCCGAGCAACGACGGATGCGCCATGCGGTGAACGACGAGGCGGCTGACCGCTGGCCAATGGCCAGCGCGGCTGTACGCGTGGAGCGCATCGTCGATCCGTTCCTCGGCTTCGAGCAACTCGCCAACCCGCCGGTGATGTGCTGCGGCGTCGGCCGCGCCACGGCGTTGTTGCAGGCAGGCATCGAGGTGGGCGCGCAGCACTTCGTGATAGCGGTACGCGCCGCACTGATCGAGCGCGATCGTGAACAGTTGATTGTGCTCGAGGTGTTCGAGCACCGAGCTCGAGTCGGTTCGACCGGTGACCTTGTCGCACAGCGGACCCGTCAGCACCGGCAACGCTGACGTCTCGATGAGGAACGTCTGCAAGTCGGCGGGAAGACCGGCAAGCACGTTACGAGCCAAGTAGTCGCGGCCAACTCGAGTGGCGCTGAGCTCTCCGATCAGCCGCCGCCGAGCGTCGAGCGGCTGATCGCGTGCCGCCAGGTTGTAGAGCTGGAGCCCGGCGGCCCAACCCTCGGTGCGAGTGATCAACATCGCCACATCGGCGGGACCGAGGATCATGTCGTAGTGATCACGGAACAGCCGGTCCGCTTCCCACGTTCGAAATCGCAGATCGTCGGCGGTGATCTCCAGCAACTCGTCGTCGAGCAGCAACCTGCTGATGTCGAACTCGGGAAGGCTGCGCGTGCCGGCGGCGATCACCAGCTTCGCCGGCTGCCGGTCGACCAGGCGACCGAGCTCCGATTCGGCGAGCGTCGAGGCGATCACGTGGAGGTCGTCGATGACCAGCGCGACACGCTCGCCCGGCCACGCGTCGATCCCAGCGGCAAGCGTCGACGGCGACGAGCCGTCGAGCTGCACACCGATGGCCTCACCGACGACGCGCGCGATTTGGGCGAGGCAACCGTCGGGCGAGATCTCCAGCAGATCGGCCGAGCACCACGCGACCGGCGCGGCCCGCGCCGCGAACTGGCGCAATGCAGTGGTTTTCCCCGATCCCGCCGGGGCGACCACAAGGGTCAACCGGAACTGCCACAGCTGATCGACGAGCGCGTCGACACGTTGGCGCGAGAGAGTGCCGCCGAGTCGGCCTCGCGAGATTGTGGTCCTCGGCGCGACCCTCATCGCCGTCCCTTCGCAACGCATTGCAACGGGACAGCACCGTATCGCACGCGTCCAGTCGTGTCCACGGACCGTGGTCGATCACTCACAGGAATTCATGAGCCGCCAAGTCGCCGGTGAGATACGCGGCCGCGGCCAGCGGGTCAGGCGGTCTGTGTCTGCATCTGTCCCGGGCTGGTGATCGTGATCACGCCGCCCCACGCGCAGTTGCACATGCAAGTGGCCGTGAGCGCCGGCGCGCCGTTGATCTGCACCGTCGGCGAACCGGGAGACCATGGTGATGTGGTCATCGGGAGGCAAGGTTGCGGTGTGAGCACCCCGAGCGCAGCAGAGGTCGCCGCGGCGACTTGCGGATTCGACAGCGTCATGCACATCCCGAACGGCATGATGTTGACGTTGGGCGCAAAGTCTTGGATGGTCGCGGCCATCATGCCGCCGGCTTGAACCGGCTTGCCCTTCGGCACGACGGTCAGAGCTGACGGGGCCACGCCGAAGCTGCACGTCAGTTGCGCGGTCGCCACCACCTGGATTCCCATGTCAGCACCGTAGATCGTCGCAGCCGTCGAGTGACCGGCGGCGGGCGAAGCGATGGGGGCAGGCCCGATTGCACGTTCGGGCAACGGCCTGCTCAGCGAGCCCAGATCGGGGGGCCCAGATCGGGGGGCACGGTCAGCGGGCGTGTTCGCTGACTGCGAGCGCAACGGCATACTCGTCGGCGAGCGCGACTGCAACCTGTCGAATGTCGCGCTGCGAGCCCGCATCTCCGCCAGGCACCAGGATGATGTGACCCAACGTGCGGCCGGCGTAGGCGACGGCGATCGCCGCGCCACCTGCCGGCAACTCGAAACCATGCCGCCCCAACCGCATCGATTCGCCGAACAGCGATCCGGACCGAGGAATGGCTTGAACCGACGGCGTCGCACCGGGCTCGAAGCGACAGTCGGCAAGACCGAGCGCCTCGATCAAGGCCGCCCGGATCGCCAACCAGATGTCATCGGGTTGCGACCCAGAGGCGAGTTGCGCGGCGACCGCTTCCAGCGCACGTGACCCGTGCAGTCGACGAGTGGATGCGGCGAGCGCCCGTCGGCGCCACGTCCCCATCTCGCCAACGATGACACCGATGATCACCAACAACCCGACGGTCGCGATGTCACGGCCGGAGCTGATGCGCAATGAGTAGTACGGACGCGTGTGGAAGAAGTTGTAGGCGAGTGCAGCGGTCACTGCCGTCGCCAAGCCTGCGGACCGGCCGGCGAGCGCGGCGAGCACCACGACGCACGACAGCACGAGCGCGACGTTGGCCACGCCGAAGCTGTCACGCACTCGCTCGAGCAGGCCGGCGGCGCCCAAGGCGACGGCGGGTCCGATCGCCAATGCGATTCGGCCGGCAGGCTCCTCAGTCGTGTTCATACTGCCGTGATAACTCGCCGCGGGACCGACGTCGGTCGCCTCGGCACAATCTTCACGGTCGCCGCCGCGATCTTCACGGTTGCTTCACACGTGACGAAGGGGACCCGCCAACACTCGTCCTGCAGCGTGCCAGCCGCACATCCCGTGCACGCCCGCGCCGGGGGGCGTTGATGCCGAACACAAGAACAGCGACGGGTCGGGCGTGACGTACGGTCGTGCCGCGATCGTCGGCCGGAACGCCAACTGCAGTCCGTTGTGCGCACCACCGGCGATGTCGCCGCCGACGTAGTTGGGGTTGTACGCCTGCAGTACTTGCGGTGACGCCACGCGACGGGCGAGCACGATGTCGGCGAAGCCCGGGGCGAAGCGCTCGATCTGGCGCTCGATGGCCTCCGTTGCATCGCCCGTGTAGCCGTGCGGGACATGGGCGTACGCCCACAACGTGTGCTTGCCCTGCGGCGCGCGCGTCGGGTCGAACAGCGACTGTTGAACGGCGAGCACCAATGGGCGAGCCGGCATGCGGCCAGCGGCGACCTCGGCTTCGGCCATGCGCAGCTCATCGAACGTCCCGATCACGTGCACCGTCCCGGCGCGTCGGCAAGCCTCGTTGTCCCACGGCACTGCCGCATCGAGCGCGTAGTCGATCTTGAACGCGCCGGGCCCGTGACGGAAGCGCCGCAATCGAGCGCGGTACCGAGCGGGCAGCGCGTCGCCGGCGATCGACGCCAATTGCGCCGGGTTGGTATCGAACAGCACGGCGCGGTGGGGGGGAAGGTCGGCGAGCGAACGCACCATGACGCCGGTGCGAACCTCGCCACCAAGCGCATGGAGACGTGCCGCCAGCGCATCGGCAACGGCTTGCGAGCCCCCTGCCGCGACTGGCCACCCGTTGGCATGCGCCGCCAGCGCAAGCGTCAGGGCGAAGCCAGAAGTGAACGGCCGACTCAGCGGCAACATCGCGTGTGCAGCGCAGCCACCGAGAAGTGCCTTGGCCTCCTCGGTCTGGAACCGACGGGTGAGCCAGGTGGCCGGCTGCAATGCCCGCGTGCCGAATCGAGCCATCGCCAGCGGGTGACGCGGCACCGATAGCAACGGGCCGAGCAACTGCGGCAGGATCAGCGGCCAGTCGTCGAGGAGCGGCTGCATCAACCGCTTCCACGCGGGTCCGTCCGGACCCAGTCCGGCTGCGGTTTCATCGATCCCGCGGTGGAGCACCGCAGCGCGGCCTCCGTCGAGCGGATGAGCGAGGGGCACCTCCGGATACATCCATCGCAGCCCGTACTGGGCGAGCCGGTCGGGCGCCAGCGCCGGCGCCGCAACGCCGAGTGCGTGGATCGCCGCACACACGTCATGGACGAAGCCGGGCAACGTCAGCTCAGCCGAACGCGTGCCGCCGCCGATCTCGGCTGCGGCCTCGAGGACCACGACCGAGCAGCCGGCTTCCGCAAGACGGACGGCGGCGGCGAGCCCATTCGGACCCGAGCCGACGACGACGGCGTCGTAGCGAGTGCCGGTCACGCCGTGTCCGACGATGCGCCGAGCCAGATGGTCTCGCCTTCACGAGCGGCATCGACCGACACATCTTCCCCTCGACGCATCGCCCGCTCGATGGCCGCAACTTCGGTGTCGGTGCGATCGGGATCGTGGTGGAACAACAGCACACGAGCAGCGCCACAGTGCCGCGCCAAGCCGACCGCGTAGTCCGCCGCGGAGTGGCCGAAGTTGAGCCGAAACGGAAGCTCGCTCGCGGTGTACTGAGCATCGTGGATCAGCAGGTCGACGCCGGTGCACAGCTCCATCGCGGCCTCGTGATACGGACCGAACCCATCCGGCCCGGGGCCCATCATCCGTGCTGGACCGTGGTCGGACAGATAGGCGACGCTGCTGCAGCCGTCGTCGATGCGGTATCCCATCGTGCGACCGCCTTTGTGGGGGATCTCCCTGACCAGCACGGTGAAGTCTTCGACGACGTGTGTTCCCTCATCGATCGAGTCGAACGACCACGACCCCTGCAGGTCCGGCGCCAGGATGGGAAAGGACGGTGGGCCCATGAACCGTCCGAGCAGTTCGAGCGGGGGCACGCCCTGCTCGGGAACGAACACGCGTGTGACGGCATCCGGTCGGTCTGCGGACCGGAAGAACGGCAAACCCTGGGTGTGATCCCAGTGCAGATGACCCAGCAGGATCGAGCCGCGAAACGGTTCACCTCCCATGAGCGCCGAAACGGCGCGCAGCCCGGTTCCGGCGTCGAGCACGAGCCGTGGGGCCGCCTCATCGTCGTGAGCCAGGGCAACGCACGATGTGTTGCCGCCAACGCCTGTGAACTCGGCGCCAACGGCGGGGGTCGAACCGCGAACACCGCAGAGGTGGACACGCACTAGCCGCGCGCCTCCTCACGCCGGTGCCCGGTGGCGAGCGCGGCCAACTTCTCGAGGTCGATCCGATCGGCGGGCGCGACCGCGACCTTGCAATCGGTGACTGCGCGCAGCGTGGCCGTGCGAGTACCGCGCTCGAGCGCCGCCCGCTCGCCGAACACAGCACCCGGGCCGAGCTCGGCCAGCTTCTCGCCATCGACTTCGACGACGAGCACGCCGTTGAGAAGGAGGTACAACTCGTCGCTGGACGAACCCTGTTCCACGAGTGTCTTCCCCTCCTTCACGCGGCGGATGTCCGGCTTCTTATCACCTCGCATGATCGATTCTTGCAGCTCACGCTCCAGCAGTGTCTCGACCTCGGTGACCAGCGCCGGCGAGTCC
>JANYKU010000152.1 GCA_025358075.1 Ilumatobacteraceae bacterium | reverse complement strand
CCTCGAACAAAGCCTCGATCCGCGAGGTCACCGAAGTGGTGACCAAGCCGACCGCGGCGCCCGATGCCGGGACCCACTTCACACCGCCACCACCCGCACCACGCCTCAAACGCCAATTTTCAGCGCCCTGCTAGAGCTTGTCAACCAGACTTGGGGGTCGGGCGTGTACAGAGCCATGACGGTACTGTCAGACGCGGCAGATGCGCCGTTCGGGGCCCATCCTGTGATGGGCGCGTGTCGTGGTTCTGCGCTGAGCGTTCTGCGCCACGAACAGCGAACGCAAGCTGCGCGGCTCGCCTACGGCACCGCTCGGCCGGCCCGAGGTGTCACACCCTGGGCGTAGCCTCCGGCATGCGAACCGTCAGCGTCAAACCATCCCCCGAAGCGCGAAAGCGCGCCCGAGGGCTCGTCGTCGACCTGTGTGAGGTGGAGGTCGGCACCGCCAACCTCTTTGGCCACCTCGACATTGCCCACCTGATCGGCCCAGTGGACCCGGCCGGCAACGACGACTCCACACTCGTGATCGAGTTCGACTCACTGCAACGACTAGTTCAAACCCTCACCGCCACGACGCAGACCCCTCCTGTTGCTCGCAACGTGGGCGGCCGGCCGGGAGGTTGGCACCGAGCAGCTGACACCGCCACTGCTTGCACGCCGAAGGCAAATTATCGATGCCACCTTCGACGCCGCCGACGATTTCTAGAAACGCCCATGGTCTTGCCGCGGAAGTCGTTGGGTGACGTCCCGCTCGCCATCGCTGCAGTGAAGGTCCTCGCGATCGGGACCCTCCTGAGGATGGAAAGCTGGCGCGATGATCAATGACGCGGCGAAGGCGCACCTTCATGATCACCTGCGATGGGTACGTGAAGCCCTCGTCTGGAAGCTCGACGGGCTCTCGGAGTACGACGTTCGTCGCCCGCTGACCTCAACGGGCACCAATCTCCTCGGCCTGGTCAAACACAACGCGATTTGGGACTCGCGGTACTTCGGCGAGGTCTTCGATCGACCATTCCCGGAGCAACTCCCGCGATGGGACGACCTGTCCGCACTTGGCACCGACCTCTGGGCGACCGAACACGAAAGTCGCACCGACGTCGTCGACCTCTACCGACGCATGTGGAGCCACTCCGACGCGACAATCGAGGCCCTCGACCTTGACGCCGTGGGACATGTGCCCTGGTCGCAGGCAGAGGTACCGCTGTTCAACGTCATGGTCCATTGTCTGTCGGACACCACACGACACGCCGGACATGCCGACATTTTGCGTGAAGGACTCGATGGCGCCGTCGGCGTCGATCCCGACAGCCCACCTGGATACGGACGCGACGAGGCGTTCTGGGAAGCTCGACGGGCGACGATCGAGCGCGTCGCCGTAACAGCCGATCGCATGCGATCGATCTGACGTTCCCGCCTACGGGCGGGCGACCACCTGTCAGCGGCTCAGATGAGGCGTGCCGGATGCGCCGATCGGTGTGCTTCGCGTGCGGTCGGCTCCTTGTTGATCTGGGCGGGTGTTCTGATCTGTTTGGCGAACCCGGGGAGCAAACCAGTCACGCGCTGCGGTACGTAGTTGACGGCTGAGACGTGATAGCCCGCTGTCGTGCTATATGGCGGTGATCGAATTCCGCAAACATGGTCGGGCAATCGAATCACGTCGCTGTTGCTTCCGATGGTGTCGCCACGTCCAGCGACGAAGATCGCTCCACTAGCTTGAGGGAGTGACCTACACGGACTTCGAGCTCGGCCGCCTGATTGTCGGGTGCGGCACCTTCGGGGGCATCGGCGGCTCGGCGGCTCTCATCGGCAAAGGGCTCGACGACGCCGGGGCGTTCGCAACACTCGACGAAGCCGTCGTCCTCGGACTCACCATGCTCGACACCGCCGAGAGCTACGCCGGCGGCGCGAGCGAGACGATCATGCGCCGCTGGTTCGACACACGCGACCCCGCGACGACTGCATCGCTACGTCTCACCACCAAGGTGGCGCCGCCCCCATCGAACGAGGCCGATCAGCGCTTCGACACGGTGTACATCGCCCGCAAGTTCGCCGGCAGCCTCGCCCGGCTCGGGGTCGAGCACGTCGACACGCTCCTGGTGCACGCCCCCGACGAACGCACTCCCGTGGCCGTCACCCTCGAGGGCATGGAAGCCGTCCGCGCCACCGGCGAGTGCATGCACCTCGGCGCGTGCAACTTCGACCTCACCCAACTGACCGCAGCGATCGAAGCCGCAGACCGCATGGGCGTGCGCGGCTATGAGATGATCCAGAACGGATACAGCCTCCTCGCACCCGACGACGACCACGAGCTGCGCGCAGTGTGCCACGAACGAGGCATCGTCTACACGGCGTTCTCGCCGCTCGCCGGCGGCGCGCTGACCGGGAAGTACCGGCGCGGCGAACCACCGCCCAGCGACAGCCGGCTGGCGCTGCGACCCGACGGAATCGACAAGCTGCTGACAGCCGCGGTGCACGACGCGATCGACCATCTGGCGCACCACGCCGGCGAACTCGGTGCGTCGTGTGGAGCGCTCGCGATGGCCTGGGTGCTCCACCACCCCGACGTCGCTGCGCCGGTGAGCGGCCCCAGCCGTACCAGCCCTCACCTCGCGATCGCGGCCGAGGCACTCAGCATCGAACTCCCGCAGGCCGTGTTCGACGATCTGACCGAACGGTTCCGCGATGCAGCTAGCGCCTGAGCGCGTCCGTTGGAAACCGGCAGGCTGCTCGTTGACGTTGCGCGTGCGGCCCTCCCAGTAGGCCGTGCGCTGGCGGACACGGCGGATTTTGCAATGTCGACCAAGCCGTTCCTAACGCCGGACGCGCTCGTCGGCGGCTCGGCGTTGACGAAAGTGTGGCTAGCTCGATTGTGACAAGGTGCTTGTCGTCGTACCGTCGGGTGATGGCGGCGACCAGACCACCGACCACACCAATCACACTCGTCGCCGGCCTGGCCGCCATCACCGTGGCGACGGCCAACCTGCTCGCCGTCACGTCATCTGCGGCGTCTCGGCTTCCTCCATCGTCAAACACATACAAGACCGTTGACGTTCGACGCAGGCCAGTGCGGAGCTCCCGTCCCGTCACGCGTAACGGCGCGGATGCGTTCTGAGCTCGCAACTTTACCGTGGTGCTGCGTCGTTCTGCGCCGAGGTCGTGCGCGCCCCAGAGCGGCACACATTGGGGCCAGGCCTTCCATGCCGATGTGATGTTGTTCCAGAACAGACTGTCGCACAGGTCGAGCAACGATGAGCGTTTCATCGGACACTTCGCGATAGACCATTGAGGTGTCGGAACGCGAACTGGTCGTGTTGGGAACTGCGAGCCAAGCGCCGACGCGACATCGCAATCACAACGGTTACCTGCTTCGCTGGGACGGCGACGGCGTGCTGTTCGATCCTGGAGAGGGCACCCAACGACAGATGACCCTGGCTGGCGTGTCTGCTGCATCGGTTACGCGGATCTGCATCAGCCACTTCCACGGCGATCATTGTCTTGGCCTGCCGGGGATGATCATGCGCGTCGCGATCGACGAGGGCCAGCTTCCAATCCCCGTGCATTATCCGGCCAGTGGACAGCAGTATTTCGATCGGCTGCGTCACGCATCCGCAGGACAGGAGCAGGTTCCAGTCGACGGCCAAGCTGTCAGCACTCCCGGTGTCGTGCACGTTGGCGATCGTTACAGTCTCAGTTGCGCACCGCTTCGGCATCGGATCGAGTCACTCGGCTGGCGAGTGCAAGAGCCCGACGGCCGGCGAATGGTCCCTGAACGGCTGGCCGCGTTCGGTGTGTCCGGACCTGATGTGGGTCGGTTGCAAGCGGCGGGCCAACTCAACCTCGACGGACGGATCGTCGGGCTCCAGGACGTGAGCGAACCGAGACCGGGACAGTCGTTCGCGTTCGTGATGGACACGTCGTGGTGCGACGGCGCCGTCGAGTTGGCAGAACATGCCGACCTGCTGGTGTGCGAGTCGACGTTCTTGTCGGCCGACCGACACCTTGCAACGAAGTACGGTCACCTCACCGCACGCGAGGCGGGCCGACTTGCGGCCATCGCGGGCGCCAGACGGCTCGTGCTCACGCACTTCTCACAGCGATACGGGGACACCGACGCGTTCGTTGAGGAAGCGCGTGAGGAGTTCGACGACGTTGTCGCGGCGGCCGACTTTGACCGCATACCAGTCCCCACACGATTGCCATCGCAAAGTCGATGACCTCAGGTTCCAGAGAACGATCACCATGCGACGATCCGGAGACGTCCGAAACCGCCGCCACAGGAGAAGTTGGGGATCCCAAGCGAATAATGTTCGAGTCGGGCGGCGCAGAATACCCGGAGCGGCACTTGAGAAGCGCACTCCGAACCGGCGATCTGGCGCCCTGCAGCGACGGCCTCGAGTCGTTCACGAGCGCTCGACATCGCTCGCCAAGTTGCCGATCCGGATATCCACTTCCGCTCGCGATCGCTTTGGCAGTGTTAGTCCGTCCATGAACACTCGAGCCATGCGCTGATTGAAGATCGGTTGTTCCCCCGGGACCGGCTGACAGATGAGGGCGATGGCCGTGAGGACTTCCCGGGCCGTGATGTCGGCGCGAGCGAGCTTTCCATCTACCGCTCGGGTGAGGAGCGTTTGGAGCACCGGTGCGAGCCGGTCCAGGAGGTGCTGTGGGAGATCATCGTAAGCGGGATCACCGGAGTGGAGCGCCAAGGCGAGACCGCGTTTGGTGCCGACGAAGTCCATGAAGCGCTCTATCCAAGTCGTGAGCGCTTCCCACGGACGGAGCGTGTTTGCGAACTCTTCCGCAGCCTCGATGCATTCGTCGATCTCGTGTTGCATCACGGCGACGATGAGGTCGGAGCGGCGAGGAAAGTGCCGGTAGAGGGTTCCCACGCCTACCCCCGCGCGATCAGTGATCTCCTTCGCGGGCGCGTCCACACCACTGCGTGCGAACACAGTCTTTGCAGCCTCCACCAATGCGACGACATTCCGCCGCGCATCAGCGCGCTGAGGCCTCGCCGGGTCGGTACTGCGCGCCGCCGACAGAGCGGCCGTCGTGACCAACTCGGCTGCCATGATCGTCCTCCTGGTACTAACCGGAAAGCTATTCCGTATAGTTCCGGAAAGCGGTTCCGTTTAGAGCAGTGTATGTCGGCGGAGGCGTCTAGCACTTCAAGCCTCATCGACCAACCCCTGCTGATCCACTCTCCTCAGCGACCCAGACGATCGAAGTCCAGCCCTGAGACACACTGCAGACACACGCACGTCACGCAGCAGAGCTATCGCGTCGAGCCGTCTACAACCGATCCTCGCGTCGTCAAGAAACGTTCCGAAGCGCCGTTCTGAGCTGGTCACGTACTCGCCGTCGGTGTCGTTCTGCGCCGCTCGTTCTGTCGCACTATCGCCTGCTGCATATGGGTTATCATATGGTTATGGCTCGACGTGAAGTGCTTGTTCAACTCGACGACGACCTCGTTGACCATCTCGACCAATTGGCCAAGACCCTTGGCACGAACCGCTCGGAACTGCTCCGGCGCGGCGCCCAAGCCGTCATCGACGCCGAGGACACCTTCTCTGCCGACCGCGACCTCGTCGCGGCATATCGGCGACAGCCAACAGAACCCGCTCTCGTGCGATCCGCCGCTCGGCTCGCTGCCCGCACGGCGCCGGAGTGGTAGCCCGCAACGAGATCTACTGGGCCGACCTCGGACCGCCAGCAGGTCGACGTCCCGTCTGTGTGATCACCCGCGACGCCGCGGCCGCAGTTCTGACGGCGATTGCGTGCGCACCGATCACCCGAACCACCCGCGGCATCCGCTCCGAGGTCGCGATCGGACCGAACGAAGGCCTCCCCGAGTCGTGCGTGATCAACTGCGACAACATTGTCACCGTGCCCGTCGAAGCGCTCGATCGGAGCCCCGTGGGTCAACTGGACGAGGTCAAGCGCTCGGAACTCGATCGGGCCCTGCGATACGCGCTCGACATTCTCTACTGATCGGCGATGACATCCGGCAGTGAATTGCCGTCCGGGCCACATCATTGCCGACACGTGAGCGCGCCAGATGCGCCGTCCGGTGCGTGTCGACGTGGATCACCTTCCATATGCGCCGTTCGGTGTCTTTCGGTCGGTTCATCCGGTCGTCGCTAAGCGTCGTTCGTTATGCGCCCGTGATGACATCACGTGGGTTTCATTTGGAGGTGTTGTAGTACGGCTCAGGTGGTTGATCAGCACGGGCAAGATAGCTCTGTGCCCGTGCGACCGATAGCGGCAAGACTGAGTCACGATGTCGTACGCCGCGGTCAACAGCCTGAACATGTATTTCGAGGACCATGGGGAGGGTGCGCCTCTGCTGCTGCTCCACGGCGGATCGGGAACGGCCGAGTATTTCTCGGAGGCGGTCCCGTATTTCGCCGACTGGTTCCGCGTGATCGTGGTCGAGTTGATGGGACATGGGCGCACCGGCGACGACGTCGATCGTTCGTTCCATTACCACGACATGGCCGAGGACATGGTCGAGTTCATGCGCGTGCTGGGGATCGAGAGCGCCTCGATTCTCGGGTACAGCGACGGCGGGATCGTCGGTCTCGACATGGCGATCCATCACCCCGATCTTGTGAGCAAGCTCGCTGTCACCGGAGCCAACTCCCGCGTCGACGGCTATACCGCAGAGGCCCAGGAGTCGGCGCGCACGTTTGTTGCGGGTGAGGCGCCGGTCTCCGAGGCCTATGCCCGTCTCTCGCCCGACGGAGCCGATCATTGGCCAGTCTTTCTCGGACGGCTTCAGCGCATGTGGGTCGTGGAACCCAGCTTTACGGCCGAGCAACTGCGAAGCATCGGGATACCCACTCTGCTGATCGTCGGAGACGCCGACATCGTCACACCTGAGCACGCTGTCGAGATGTTCAGAACGATCCCCGGCGCTCAGCTGTGCGTCGTTCCCAACGCAGGTCACGGCGTGCTGCCGAACGATACGATCCTGACGTTCCTGCGCCAAGCAGCTACCGACGAGAACTAGTGCCGCGACCGGCAACCTTTGCGAGGCCTGACAAACCCCCCTTGGTACTGCTTCGTTGCTGCGAACAGAGCGAGGACGTGAACGCATCGTGTGACCCGGAGGCGAGCGGTGTGGTCAGTGGCGGCACGCCACCTCAGCCAGGAATCGTCCTACCCACGTCATACTGATCGGTCTGGCGGCTACTCCTCCGTAGACGTCGCGTCGTCCGCTAACTCCCCGACGGCGTTCTCCTTGTTCTTGACGCTGTCGGGTTGCTTGTCCTCGATCTTGTCCCTGACGGTGTCGGTCATGTCCTTGGCCTTGTCCAAGAATTCGCTCATCTTGAGATCTCCCGGCGAGCGTCGTCGCGGTTCGCAAGTGTGAACGTGGCCGGCTCAGCGCGGCGTTCATTCGCTGGGGCAAGCCGCAGGGGTGACCGACAGAACGGTTTCCGTTTCTTGTTGCGCTGCGGCCGCCGACTGCACTGCCGCGACTTCTTCGAGCCAAGCGGCGTGGTGCGTTCGCGCCCACGTCGCGGTGACCGAACCCGAGCGCATGCCGCGCCGCGAGCCCGGGTCGCGCACGGCGTAGCTGATGTGTCCGATGACGAGCAGACCCAACCCCAGGGCGAACCAGTCGTGCACGAAGGTGGCCCCCGTGCGCCATGACAACCGAGCCAGATCCGGGAAGTACATGAGCGTCCCGGTGACCAGCAGCACGACGATCGACCCACTGCTGAGTGCCGAGTTGAGCTTCTGGCCCGCGTTGAACTTGCCGACCGGAATCGTCGCGTCGCGTCGGTTGCGCGAACGCAGCCAACGCCAATCAGCTGGCGAGAACCGGTTCAGGCGCCGCAGATCGGTGCGGTACGCGGCCGACGCGACGCCCAGCAAGATCGGAATCGGTAGCGCGAAGCCGGAGAACACATGAATGAGTTTGACCACCCGACGATGGCCGACGGGTGCAGACAGAAATCCGTTGTAGAGGATGGCCGCGGTGGTGATGCAGGTGAGCATCAGGACGGCCACCGCTCGATGTATCAAACGCTCCGCGAGGCTGAAACGATTCACCAGGGTGGCGGGTCGCCCCGGATCAGCCGACAGGCTCATCGTCTCGACCATTCGAGTTGCCGATCCAGCCGTCGACGTCGTAGTTGCCCTCGTCCTCCCAGTATCCAGGCACCACGTCGGCGGTGAGCTCGATGCTCGACAGCCACTTCGTGCTCTTGTAGCCATACATCGGCGCCACATACATCCGCACCGGCCCACCGTGAGCGTGGGTGACCGGGCGGCCCAGCATCTGCAGCGCCACCAGCACGTCGCTACGTCGCGCCTGCTCGATGGTGAGGCTTTCGGTATACGTGCCGTCGAACGATCCGAAGCTGATCGCCCTAGCGTCAGCGGCAGGCTGCGCGGCATCGAGCAGATCGGAGAGCCGTACGCCGCTCCACTGCACCTCGGGAACCCGCCAGCCGGTGACGCACTGGAAATCACGCACGAGCGTGGTCTGGGGCATCTTCTCGAGATCGGTCAACGTGTACGACATCGGTCTGCGGACCAGGCCGCGGACGTCGAGTCGGTAGTTCGCCGCATCTCTCGACGGAACCGAGCCTGTCACGGAGTAGTAGCGGAACGTGGCGCCCAACGGCAGCAGCGAGATCAGTCCAGTCGGGTCAGCGTTCTGGATGGGCGCGATCGCCTTGGCCAGCCGGTCCTGGACGGAGCGACCTCCGACGATCCCCGCCGCACCCATCGCAATGAGTCCGAGCACGATCCGCCTCCCGATCGGCGATCCGCCGTCCGTCGGCGGTGCAACGTCGGGTGGCTCAACGTGCATCGACACCTGAGTCGATCACGCCTTCACCGAGGCGACCGCGACGAGCGCGGACGGAGACGTCCCAGACCCGCGGCAACGAGCAGCAACCCGCCGATCGCGATGACCGGGCCGGCGACGGCCCAGAAGTTGGATCCCGTCATCGCGCTGCCCTTGACGTAGCCGAGGCCCTGGAACATGAACAGCAGACCGAACAGGGTCATCACTGCACCCACCGCGACTTTCGCCGGCGCCTTCACGGACCCGTTCTCGATTCGCCGGCCACGAACCGAACCATACCCCTCACCATCCGCCACGACCCCGCGGCCGTGTGGCCGTTCGCAGCGCGGTGGCACGAAACCGACCTCATGCGCGCGTGCCGGCACTTCCACTCGAGCACGTTCCCGAAACGCCGGGTGCGCGGCGGGAGACCGGCCCTATTCGCAGCGTGGGGTCATTCGTCAGCGATCTCGATCGACGCGCCGTCGGGCAACTCGTCCCTGATGCTGGAGACCGCAGCGGCTACAGCGTCGCGTGTGCCGTCCACCGAGACGTCTAGCTCGACGGTGTTCTCGTCCAGAATCGACGGCCGCTTTGACGAAGTCAGCTCAACGCCGTCGGCGTCTGCGAGCGCGGTGGCGACACGGACAGCGAGCGCTGCCGGCCCCTCGAATCTGATTCGGTAGACGGTCACAGCTCCAGCGTTCCACACGAGCGGAGCAACCCGATCACCCTGCTCGATTCTCGCAGCTCGCGTCCCCAGCACACCGAGGGTGTTGTCCGAGAGAGCCTGGCGGTGTCGCTAGCCCGCGAGAGGCATGGTGGGCACTGCGGCGGTGGCAGCACGCCAGCGCGGCGCGACACTCGCCATCCCGAGCAGGGCCAGCAGGGTGCCCGACATGATGAACAGCCACGGGACGCTGTCTTCCGCCCGAGGGACGTCACTCGGGCAGGCCGCGGCTCACTGGGATCGCCGGTTCCGACGTCGGCGGAGTGGGCACCGACTGGAGGTCGCCCCAGCAGTGCCGTTGCATCCGCGCGGACAGCGCGTCGACTTCGGGACTCGTTCGGTTTCGAGGTCCGTCGTGCTCTTCTTGCAGCAGACGTTGTGGCGAATCGCCGTCGACGAATCCCAGATACGGAGCCCCGTAGTCGTAGCCGATCAAGCGTTGCAGCCGCTCCGGGTACGTGCGCGCGATCTCGGGCGGGTTCGTGAGGTACTGGTTCTCCTCCTGTCGCAGCCAGGCGAGCGAGTACTGGAGAGCAAGGCCGGTACGCACGAGCGAGTGCGACACGTTCGCTCCCCCACCGTGAATCGTGCTGCTGAGGTAGACCAGCAACGATCCGGCTGGCATCACCGCAGAGACGATCTCGTCGGCGACTGGGTCGCGGTCTTCGGCCCAGCGGTGACTGCCCGGCACGATCTGGGTGGCGCCATTGTCCGCGGTGAAGTCCGTCAGGGCCCACATCGTCGGCATCAGCGTGGGCGGGCAGGGATGACGGAAGGGATAAAGATCTCCGTCTCGATGAAGCTCTTGTGCCCTTGCACCCGGCAGCAAGTGCATGATGCCCGAGTAGTTGAGCTGATACCGGGCGCAATGCGGCTGCAGCACTGCGTCGGCCAGTGCTATCACGACCGGATGAACAGCCATCTCCCGCGCCGCGGCCGAACGGCGCAGCAGTCCGCCGAGACGCTTGGTGCGGTCACCGAGGAAGTCGGTATGGCCGGTCAGCGCGGCATCGATGTCGGCATTCAGCTCGGCGAGGGCACGACCAGTCAGGTCAGGTGCGAGTCGTTCGACGATCACGTAGCCGTCTTCGAGCAGCGCCTCCGCGACTGCCTCCGCAGGAACATCCACACTCACGACGGACATGGTTCGACCTTAGTGATCTCGTGCCTTGATGCGCTCGCCCGACGAGGCGATCAGGTGCGGGCGACCTCCCAGGCACGTCGGTATGACGTCGCCAGGCTGTCGATGGTGTCGTGGGCGTTGAGGCCGCTTGGGTTGGGCAGCACCCAGAGCTCCGCACCGGAGTAGTGCTCGTCTTGGCAACCCTGGACGGCCTTGGGTGTCGCGAACGCCTGCCGATACGCCGTGAGACCCAGCACGGCGACAACACTCGGCTTCCAGTGGCGCACCTTTGCCGCGAGCGCCACGGCGCCGGCGCGCAGTTCGTCGAGGCTCAGCTCCTCGGAACGAGCGCTCGCCGTCGGAACGATGTTGGAGATACCTATTCCGAGCCCGAGCACCAGTTCGCGATCCTCCGGGCTCATGCCATTGCTGACATCGACCAAACGCGGAGTGATGCCAGCTGCATGCAGCGCCGGCCAGAAGCGGTTGCCGCGACGGGCGAAGTGGGCGTTGACAGCCGCGGTCCACAGCCCAGGGTTGATCCCAACGAACAAGAGTCGGACGCGATCGTCGATGAGGTCGTCCACCGCTGCGCCATGGAACGCAGCAAGCTCTGCACGCGTGAACTTCACCGTCACGCGGTTGAGCTCACAGGGATTGTGACTTGTTCAGAACTTGGTCGAACGCGTCGTCGTCCATCCCGACCTGGTGGTGTGCGTCGGGATAGCCACCGTTGGCGACATCGTCGACGAACGCTTTGAACGCCGCAACCCGCTTGTTCTGAAGCTCGGCCTCGAGCTGCACGAAGTCCGCGTACTTCTTTGAATGACGCGGATAGTGACCCGCGTGGGTACCCAGCACATCCGAGGAGAACAGATAGATCGTGTCGCACACCGACCCGCACCCCATGCCCATGGTGAGCATCGGTGTCAGGCGAGTGATGTGATCCGCAAGGCGGACCGGAACAACCTCCACTTCGATGGCCGCGGCGCCGGCATTTTCGAGATCTCTCACACTTTGCAGAACGCTCATGGCTTCGTCGGGCGTCTTGCCGACGGCACGGAAGTTCGTCCAGGTCGCGCGGTTGGGAACGAGGCCAACATGCCCGGTGACGGGAATGCCTTCCCTCGCCATGGCCTCGATGAAGTACGGCGAATGCGAGCAATACACGGCGTCCGCTCCGCGCGTCATCATCGCGAACCCGAGCCTCACGGCTTCGTCTGGTGATGAGACGGCCCCATGCGACATGCCGACCGACAGGAACGCAGATGGCACAGCTGCACGGATGTCTTCGAAGTGATGATCGGGTTCGCACGACAGGATCGTGATGCCGGCTTCCACCGCCGCCGTTGCCTCCGCCACGTTGTCGACGTGGATCTGCAACCACTTCTTCCGGCCCTTCTGGCTCTGCAAGTCGTAGACGGTCATTCTCGGGTTCATGGCGGCGTCACTCTTTCACATCGTCAGTTGGCGCAGCCGACCTCGACGGCGTTCTGAAAGACTCCCCGAGCATGATCGACACCAGCAACTACATCCGGTTCGAACGGGTCGACTCTGTAGAGCGCACCCAGCACGGTCTCGTCGCTCGGCTGCACGGAGAGCACCTGCGAGTCGACGTGATCGGCGACGACGTAGTGCGGGTCAAGATCAGCCGCGGCGGCACATTCGACGAATCCCCCACGTTCGCAGTCTGCGTCGAGCCGCTTGCGAATCGAGTCGAATTCGCCATCGACCAATCGGCCGAGGTCGTGCGACTCCGGACATCAGCGATGGTCGTCTCACTGTGGCTCGACCCGTTCCGCCTCGATGTCCACCGCAACGACGGCACTCCGGTCGTGGAGGCCGCACCTGATCTCGCCGGCAAGTACTGGACCTACGCGACGTTGAACGACGCCTTCACGGTCCGACGTCGATGCCGCCCCGAGGACGCGATCTACGGGCTCGGCGAGAAGTCCGGACATCAGAACCGCCGAGGGCGAGACTTCACACTCTGGAACACCGACATCCTCGACCCGGAACGAACCAAGGAGTTCACCGCCGGTCGAGCGCCCGACGATCTGCGTGCAGAGCGCACGAGCATCGAGTTCGATCCCTACTACATCTCGATTCCGTTCTTCTACCACCAGTCGTCTCCCGACGGCTCGATGATCGGGTCGTTCGTCGACAACGGCTACCGCGGCCACTACGACTTCACCTCACGCGACGAGTACCGCATCCACTTCGAGGGCGGCCAGTACACCGAGTACATCTTTGCCGGACCGCAGATGCCCGACATCCTGACGAGCTACACCCACCTCACAGGACGCATGGCGATCCCGCCGATGTGGGCCCTCGGCTATCACCAATGTCGCTGGGCCAAATACACCCAGGTCGCGATCGAGCAACTTGCGCAGCGCCATCGTGATCGCCAGATCCCGTGCGACACCCTGTGGCTCGACATCGAGTACATGGATGGCTACCGGGTGTTCACCTGGAACACCGATGCGTTCCCCGACGTGCCTGGCATGCTCACGCGGCTCGGCGATCTCGGATTCGGGGTCATCACGATCATCGATCCGGGCGTGAAGTACGAGCCTGGCTACTGGGTGTTCGATCACGCGCTCGAACGCGACGTCCTGTGCAAAACCGAGGGCGGAGACGTCTACATCGGCCAGGTGTGGCCCGGCAACACGGCCTTTCCAGACTTCGTCGCCGAGGAGGCACGGGCGTGGTGGGGCGAGCTGAACGCCGCCCACGTGAAGTCCGGATTGGTCGGGATCTGGAACGACATGAACGAGCCAGCCACGGGAGCCATCCCGCCCGACGCAATGCGCTTCGACGGCGGCCAACATTCCCACGAGCGCTACCACAACCAGTACGCACTGCTGATGGCGATGGGCACCACCGCAGGCCTGCTCGACGCCATGCCCGACAAGCGCACGTTCGTGCTGTCGCGTGCCGGGTTCGCCGGCATCCAGCGTTACGCCGCCAATTGGATGGGCGACAACATGGCCAACTGGGACCACTTGTGGCTGAGCGTTCCAATGGCCACCGGCCTGGGCATCTCCGGCCAGGCCTTCGTCGGCGCCGACATCGGCGGCTTCGAAGGCGATAGCAACGCCGAACTGTTCTTGCGGTGGATGCAGTACGGCACGCTGACCCCGTTCTGTCGCAACCACTCGTCGCTCGGTTGGGTCGACCAGTACGCCTGGTCGTGGGGCGAGCTCGTCGAAGACCTCGTGCGCGAAGCAATCCAGTTGCGCTACCGGCTGCTGCCCTACATCTACACGTCGTTCGTGACGGCGTCAGAGACCGGCGCACCCGTGCAACGGCCGCTGATCTTCGACCATCAGCACGATCACATCGCCCGCGACCTCGACGACGAATACCTGTTCGGTCCCGATCTGCTCGTCGCCCCGGTGCTGAAGCCGGGCTTCACCGCCAGACAGGTCTATCTGCCCAATGGCACCTGGTACGACTGGTACACCGACGAGGTCATGGTCGGCCCCCGATTCGTCAGAACGGAGGTCACGATGGATCGCATCCCCCTCTACGCGCGCGGCGGTGCCGTGATCCCGATGTGGACCGAAGCTCCTCCCTCCACCGCGGGATACCAACCGACCACGGTCGAGCTCCACGTCTTCGTTCCAGCCGCCGAGGGCACCCGCCGCTCGACCCTGCAGGAAGACGATGGCACAACGTTTGCAGCGAACAGCGGTGCCCGCCTCCGTACGACCTTCGAGGTGACCCGCGTTGGCCAGCAGGTCACCATGCGCGCCGAGGTCGACGGCGACGGCTACCCCACCTTCGCCCGCGGCTATTTCGATCTCGTCATCCACGGCGCGGTCACCGACAATCTGCTCGTCGACGGAACGCAGCGGACGATCGACGACGGTCGCGTCCGGCTGCCGAACAGCGGCAACGCATTCACGGTCGAGTTCCACGCCATCTGATCCCGCGGCTGTCGTTGCTCCACTCTTTCAGATTAGGCGTATAGTTAGGCGTATGCCACGGTTGCAGGTGTACCTCCCCGATGATCTCTATGACGAGCTGAAACGTCGCGATCTGCCGGCCTCAGAACTTCTCCAGGTCGCTGTGCGTGCCGAACTCGAGCGTCGCGACGTCCTCGACGAGACAGACCACTACCTCACGGAGTTGGCGGCAGAACTCGGCGAACCGACAACACGCCAACAGTCGCGCGCCGACGCGATCGTGCGACGGATCCGCGATCGTCAACTGCACCAGTCCGGCTGACTCGTGTTGATCATCGATAGCGGTGGCGTGAGCCGCCTTGCCGAGCGCTCGACTCGGACACTCGCGCTGATCCGTGCCCTTCGTGCCGCGGAGCTCTGGCCACCAGTCGCCCCCACCGTCGTGCTGGTCGAATCACTTCAGGGCCACAGTGGGCGCGATGCCAACACGAATCGATTCCTCAAGACCTGCCTCGTCGAAGACATCGTCAGCGAGCGAATCGCTAGACGCGCGGCCGAGCTTCGCCGACGTGCACGACGTGGATCCGCTGTCGACGCGATTGTCGTCGCCCTGGCAGAACCGGGCGGCGTCATACTCACTGGCGACCAAGCCGACATCGGAGCCCTCGCTGCACACACTGACGAGGTCTCGGTGGAGGCAATCTGAGATCTCCACGGCCGGCTACTGCGGCACACGATCAGAGACGTGGGCGCTCACCCGCCGCCAGCAGCCGCTGCCCGAGGACGCGCGTTGCCTCCTGGAGCTCGGGGCACCTGTGTAGTCGATCACACCGAAGATTTCGGGAGTATGAAGACTCGATCCGTTACGTGATCTGATCCTGGAACCGAGGGATCATGCGCCGAGAGTCTAGGTAGATGGCGTCTGAGGTCGAACGGCCCTAACACTTGCGTCGGATTCAGGCGAGGCTCGAATCATGAGTGCTGGCAACTTCGTCGTGTCACGCGTGCTGCGCTCACCCCTGCACCGAATGCTGTCAGGTTCGACAGCGCTCGTCCGGTACGCGGGACGACGATCTGATCGACAATTCATCACACCGGCTCAATATGTCGAGAGCGGCGCAGACATCATCATTCTCGTCGGTCACGCCGAGGCCAAGACGTGGTGGCGGAACTTCAGAAATGACAGGGACCTCGACGTGTTGGTGCGGCGTACCTGGCTGCCGATGACGGCTCGGGCAGTCGTTGGCATCGACGAGCCGGAGACGATCGCGCCACTGCTCGACGCGTACGTGAAGCGTTTCCCCAAGGCCATCCGACTGCTCGGCGACCAACCGGACGAGACCCGAGCTCGAGGAGGGGGCGTCGTCTGGTGCCGTCCGCGATGACGACGTTGTTGGTCGCGCCAAATCAGGACCTGCGCGGGTTTCGCCGTCGGTGGACGGCGGCCTTCGTCGTCGGTGAGATGGTGGGGTTCGTTCCCCCGGCGATCTGCGGGGAGACCCTGGCTGCCGTCGGGGTCCCCGATGTCGTGCTCGTCGTCGGGCTGACGCTTGCCGGACTGCTGGAGGGGCTGGCCATCGGCGTCGCCCAGGCGCGAGTGCTCGCCCGCCACGCACCCGATATCAGCGGTCGCGATTGGGTGGTGGCGACGATGGCAGCTGCCGGTTTCGCGTGGTTCGTCGGCATGGGCGGCGGAGCGTTGATGGGTGCAGCCGTCGCTCCACCGATCCTGGTCGCAGCAATGCTGATCCCGGCTTGGTGCGCAGCACTGCTCTCGATGGGGTACGCCCAATGGCGCGTGCTGCGACGCACCGTGCCGCGCTCGGGCCGGTGGGTCTGGGTCACGGCCGGCGCCTGGCTGCTCGGCGTGATGATCCCGACCACTGCGCTGTCGACGGCACCCAACAGCTGGCCCGGTTGGGTACACGCCGGCATCGGCGTGCTCGCCGCGATGGCAATGGGGTTGACCGTCGGCGGACTCACGGGGCGCACGCTCGAACGGCTCCTCGACACCTCAGCCTCCGCCCGCCACGACGATGCATCTAGTGGCGTTGACCCATTCCGTCGCACGCCGGCAAGTTCGTCACCGTGAGGCTCTCGATCGTCACCCGGATCGTGACCGCGAGCGGGTTCGCGCTCGCCGCCGGCGTCCTCGTCGTCGCCTCGACGGGACCGAGCAACGCGGGTTGGCTCGCGGTCGGTGCCGCGGCGATGC
The DNA here is from genome assembly GCA_025358075.1 of Ilumatobacteraceae bacterium. Taxonomy (GTDB): domain Bacteria; phylum Actinomycetota; class Acidimicrobiia; order Acidimicrobiales; family Ilumatobacteraceae; genus JAENVT01. The sequence goes on along the minus strand of JANYKU010000152.1, from coordinate 2,990 downwards.
TTGCAGCCGACATCACCGGGTGCATCACATGGGGCTGGTCGGCTCGACGGCGGCATGGGATGGAGCGGGCTGCGTTCCTCTGCGTGACGGCAATCTTCGCGGTATGGACGTCAGCTGCGGTGGTCTGGCTGGTGAGTCTCCGCCACCAAGGTGAGATCGAGTCGCTGCTCATCATGCAGGTGGGGTATGTCGGTGTCGCCGTGCTCGGTTTCGCCAGCCTGATCCTGATCTACCTGCACTACCGAGACCACCCGGGCTGGGAGGGACCGGTCGATGCCGGCATCGTGGCCTTGTCGTCGATCGTGCTCCTGTGGATGCTTGTCATACCGAATGCCAGCAACGTCCGCAATGGGTGGCTTGCACGCGTGGGCACCGCGTACCTAGCGCTCATCGGCGGGCTTCTGGTCGCTGTCGGTGGCATGGTGGTGTGGCGCGGGTCAGCCATTCATCGGTGGCTACGTTGGGCATTGGCCGGGATCGCGTTTCTCGCCGCCGACATCACGTTGAGCATCACCGCCCAGCCGTCGGGCGAGCACGTGGGGCTGCGACTGGTCGGGATGGCGGCTGGAGTGATCGCGTCGACTTGCCTCGCCGTGGCCGTGCTCCGTCGCGAGGGGATCGACGACCAGCCGGCTGCCGACGGAGGTCCCGCGCACATCCCACGCTCGCGCGTTCGCCGCATCCTGCCGGCGGTGACGGTGCTTGGCGCCGTGTCGGCGATCGCCAGTGACCATGGTGTCATCGGGCTCATCACGATCGGTGCCGTGTTCCTTCTTCTCGTGCAGGTGCTCGGGACACTCGAGTTGGTCGAGCGGCTGCTCGACGAACGCAGTCGCTGGGCCGCAACCGACACGCTCACTGGCGCGTACAACCGCCGTCAACTCGATGCCGACCTGCCGGTACTGGTTGCCCGAGCGCAGCGCAGCGGCGACCCGCTCACGGCGATGCTCATCGACATCGACCACTTCAAGGACGTCAACGACTCGCACGGACACGTCATTGGTGACGCCGTCCTCCAGGGAATTACATCGGCCGTCGCCGGCGAGCTCCGTGCAGGTGATCCACTGTTTCGCATCGGCGGCGACGAGTTCATGATTCTGGTGCCGGCGACATCATCGGCCCGGGCCCTCGTCCTTGGCGACCGGATCCGCGCCGCAGTGGCCGAGTCGATGCGGACGATCCTGCCGAACGGACCAATCGTGACCGCTTCGATCGGAGTCGTCGAGGTCGAGCATGCAGGTATGAGCACGCCCAGAGTGATCGCGAGCGCCGATGCAGCTCTCTACGCCGCCAAGAACGCCGGTGGCGACTGTGTGGTCCTCGGTGGGCAGCCGATGCTGAGCAGGTCGGTGCCGACCGCATGACACCCTGACGGGCGAGTGGTCACAGCGACAGAGGCAGAAGGTGTGACCGACCGGGTCGGTGTAGATCCGGAGTTTCGCTCGCACCGTTGACGGCCAACGCGCGACCACCTTCGAACTGGGAAGCGACACCCTGTTCGACACCGGACAAGCCGTGATCAAGTCGACCGCAACGCTGGCGTTGCCAGGTGTGGTGGCAGCGATCAACAACAACCTGCCCGGCGGTGTCGTCGTCGTCCGCGGGCACGCCGATGTCGGGCAAACGATCAATCGCCGCGTCGAGATCGTCGTCATCACTCCGAACTAGCTGGACTTTGACGCTTCACGGCATCGGCCGTAGGGTCTGGCTCCGACCGACGCCAGACCTCACCAACAAAGGAGTCCAACATGTGGGCACAGCTCATCAAGGTGCGTTTGAAGCCGGGCAGGGAAGCGGATCTTTCGTTGTTGATCGAGCAGTTGCGGGTGACCGAGCAGCCAGGTTCAGGACTGGTGCGCTCGACAGCCATGCAGGACACGAACGACCCGAGTCGCGTGTACATGATGGTGGTCTTCGAGAGCGAGGAGCAGGCTCGCGCTCGGGAGAACGATCCGCGCCGCGACGAAGGGCTGCAGGCCGCGAGGGCAACGATGGCGGAGATCTTCGATGGGCCTCCGGAGTTCGTCGATCTGACCGTCTTCAACGAGCTGTCGTTCTGACCCGTTCGCCTCTGGTCGAACCCAGCCGCTCGGAGTCATCTAGGCATTTGCTGACACCGGGACCTGCGCCGTTCTGACGAACACCGCGATGAAGTCCCGGTCGTCGCGCGTGAGCCATCGGTCGCCGGTGTGTTCCATCCCCGCGAGCAGTTGCTTGCCGTGGACCTGGCCAGTGGCGTCGACTGCGTAGGCGTTGAGTTGAACCCACGGCTTGTTGATCTCCAGCTGCATGCCGCGGACTGCCCCGGCACGCACGAGCGTCTCGGCCAACGTCTCGACTGTCAAGCGATCCCCGCCCACCCACACGATCGAGCCGTCGGCTCGGACTCCCGCTCCGGAGCGCCACACAGCGGGCTTGTTACGAGGACCGGTGGCCCCCCACTTCTTGTTCGGATCGGTGGCCAGACCTGGGACAGCCATCCCGTTGATCACGATCAGGTCGAGGTTCTGACGAGCGGAGTCGAGGCTTGCCGAATCGGTGATGTCCGTGCCCCAGGCGCCGATGTTCGGCGTCCCGTTCTTGTCGATCGCAAACGTTGCTGCGCCGGGCCTCATCGGTCGAAGTACGCGGTCCCCGATGATGAGCCCACCATGGGAATCCTGCATCCGAAATCCACCGGAGAATGCCGCGACAAGTTCGGCCTGACGCTCGGGTTCGACGTTCGGAGGCCGGTCCCAGGGCGTGCCAGGAACCTTCGTGCCCGGGTACTGACGCAGGCTCAACACGGTTGGGTCGAACCAGACGACTGCGTCGAACGTCGAGGTGTTCGCCGAGTCCGGTCGGATCAAGGTGCTGTAGGCGCCTTGGAAGCCGCCGACTGCGGGTCCGAAGGGTTTCCACTCGCCCTCGCCGGGCGCGGCGAGGGTGGCCGGGGTCGCCAGAGAAACTGGCTGTGTGAGATGGGCGATCACGTTGCCCGTCGTGGTGCT